>JALYGW010000184.1 GCA_030776915.1 Thermoproteota archaeon | reverse complement strand
CAGTTGCCGCGCTTGGTCTCTGCATCGGCCTTCGGTATGCTCCTTGCAAGAGATATCATGAGTCCGATAACAAGCTCGGCCACCGCTATAGAAGCGGCTTCAGGCGCATTAATTACTCTAATATTTTTCATTTCAGCAGCCTTGACATCAACATTGTCGAGTCCGATGCCTACGCGGGCAATTATCTTGGCTTGGGCAGCGGCATCGACGACCTCCCTTGTGACCTTCGTTCTGCTTCTTACAACTAGAACATCGTAATCTTTAACTGATGAGACCAGCTCGGCTGGCCTGATGTCGGGTTTATAGTGGACTGTGAGCCCTGCGCGCTTCATGCTGTCGATTCCAACCTGATCAATAGAATCACAAACTAGCACATTGCCGCTGACTTGCACGGAGCTTGAGAATTTTAGTGCTAATATATTGTTTTGTTACCTGTGAAATATTGGTAATCGTTTCAAGTCAATGACTTGTTATTCTCAAAATATATCTGTGGTAATTATTAGTTTTTCTTCTGTTGGTTAGACCATGTGTAATTGTCAAATATTTATAAAAGGAACACCTCTCAACTAGGCAAAATTTTCTGTGGCTATCAGATAATAGTCATATTCAAAGTCAAGTTATTTTTTTACTTTCCAATGCCGCTCATCAATCACATAGGGGATTTGTTACTTAATTGTACTCTTGGTCTGATTTTTGGTGAACTCTTAAAACTAGAGCTGTGAAGTACTGCTCGAAGTGTGAGCCTGATGACGGTCGACAACGAACACACCAGCTACATCTTACGAATACAAAGAGATGATCTTGAAAGACAGCTCTATAGCCAACGCATACTCTATGTCAGCATAAAACGCGACTGGTTGCGCAATACAAATTTGCTGTTTATCAAAAAGGCCGCATTTATTGGCTCGGGCACAATTGACGGGTTCATTTCCCTGAGCGGACTAAGAGAAGATGAGAAAAAGATATGTCTTGAAAACAACAATTATGGCAAGATTGAGCTTGCCAAAGTGATGCGGTTTTATCCTGCACTAGCAATAGAAGATACACCTATCGGAGGGCAGAACCTCTTAGCACTACACGGAGCCAACATCCCTCGCTCCTATGCCCTACATATTGAGCGGCTCGTACGGTCGAGGTTAATAATACTGTGAAAGCTCTTTTTGTCGATTAATTTATTACAGCCGCTCCTTTAGTATTTTGCGCATTTGGCAATGTCTTTCAGGATCGACAAAGATTCTCTTGGCGAAGTCAAAGTTCCCTTAAGCGCCTACTATGGTCCTTTTACAGCTCGCGCAATCAATCAGTATAAGGTAACCGGCCAAAAGGCCCATATCAACCTGATAAGAGCCTATGTCATGATCAAGCGCTCAGCTGCGCTAGCAAACAATGACCTCAAGGCTCTTGACAGTGACAAGGCGCAGGCGATAGTAAAGGTGTGCGATGAAATATTGGCAGGTAAACTACTCGATGAATTCAGAGTAGAGACGATTAACTCAGGCGCTGGAACTGCATTTAACATGAACACCAATGAAGTCATTGCAAATAGGGCACTAGAGATCCTTGGCAAGACGAAAGGAGAATATGAAATCATCAGCCCAAACGACCATGTTAATATGTCGCAGTCAAGCAATGACACCTTCCCAACTGCTATGCATGTTGCAATCTTGCTCAACACGATTGAGACGACTGCCTCGCTTGATAAATTGATTGCTTCTTTGCAAAGGAAAGCGGGGGAATTCACCGGGCTCATCAAGATTGGCCGGACCCACCTGATGGACGCACTTCCAGTTACACTTGGCGCCGAGTTTGAGCAGTATGCTTATTCGCTCAAGCAGGCAAGGGCAAGACTTGTTCAGGCAATGGATGGCCTAGGCTACGTGGGCATTGGCGGCACGGCGGTGGGCACTGGTGCCAATACTCCAAAAGGCTACAGACAGCTTGTCATTCGATACCTATCAAAGGTTTCAGGGTTAGACTTGAAGTCCTCTGAGAATATGTTCTATTCCCTCCAAAGCAAGTACGATGTAGCAAATTGTTCGTCGGCACTTCGCAATCTTGCAATAGATCTCAACAAGATGGCAAATGATATTCGAATGATGGCCTCGGGACCAACGGCTGGCCTTGCAGAAATTCTGATCCCGGCGGTGCATGCTGGCTCGTCGATAATGCCGGGTAAAGTCAATCCGTCCTTAGCGGAATGTCTCAACATGATATGCTTTAATGTAATAGGAAATGATGTTTCAGTTGCAATGGCAGCACAGGCAGGTCAGTTTGAGTTGAACGTCATGCTACCAGGGATGCTTAAATGTGTACTTGATTCGACTGACATGCTAAAGAACTTCTTGCCGATATTTGCAGCCAACATGATCGACGGCATTGAAGCAAACAAAGACAGGCTGGAATCATACATAGAGAAAAGTCCCGTGTTAGTCACATTGCTAAACCCTTATATTGGCTACCTAAAAGCAGCGGAAATATACAAGGAATCGCTTAAGACCAACAAGAGCATTCGCGAGCTGGTTCTGAGCAAAGGACTGATGACAAAGGAACAGATTGACAAGGTGCTGTCAAAGGAAAATATACTGGGTGTTGCAATCTAGTTCTCTTGGTTTTGAACAATGCCCTGGCGCCTTCTTACAAGCTGCAAAATGGTTGTGCCAATAAGTGCTCCCTGCAAGACATAACCACCAATAATTAGCATTACCGCATTGAATGGTTTTGAAAATGTTGTCATCATCTCGATATGAGGTGATGCAAGTGAATTCCCCACCATTACAATGATTGCAAGCGGGATGCAGGCATATAGCGCTAATCTTGCAAGCGGTACTCTTCTAACAATCAACCTATCACCTAAAAGAATAACAACAGCTAAGGTGATAAACGATAGCTCAAGTGCTATAGCCCTGTCGAGGAATTGTGGATCGCCAAAGGGGATCGCGGTTGCTCCCACTATGCTTATTGCCACAAGCACAATGACAACAGGCATAAAAAGCATCACAACTTCTTGCCAAAATTTCAATTAAAGCCTTTTGCTAACTATTAATAACGACCTTTAGTACCTCACAGGATATGAAGGCTGCACGGATAATAAAGACGAAGGAGCCTCTTGAAATCAAGGATGTCAATATTCCAAAGCCAAAGGGCGATCAGGTTCTTGTAAAGGTTGAAAGTGCAGGTGTGTGCCATAGTGATCTACATCTGTGGGAAGGCGGATATGCTGGCCCGCAGGGCGTGTTTATGAAGGTTGAAGACCGGGGAGTAAAGTTCCCTCTTACACCCGGCCATGAAGTTGCCGGCATGATAGATGAAATGGGCGAATCAGTCACAGGTTTTTCCAAAGGCGATAAAGTGCTAGTCTATCCTTGGATAGGCGAGGGCACATGCCCCGCATGTCGCGTCGGCGAAGAAAATATTTGTGATAGCCCAAGAAGCCTTGGAGTATACCAAGACGGCGGGTATTCAGAAATGGTTCTTGTCCCAAGCTACAAATATCTCGTCAAGCTACACGGGCTGGATCTAAACTCTTCTGCATCGCTTGCCTGCTCCGGCCTCACAGCATATACAGCTGTCAAGAAGGCAGAGTCGCATCCGGGTCAAATGGTTGTAGTAATCGGAGCCGGCGGCCTTGGGCTAATGGCAGTGCAGCTTGCCAAGGCCACAACAAATGGACGAATAGCCATTGTGGACATTGATGAGAAGAAACTTGCAGAGGCAAAGAGACTAGGAGCCGACGAAATTATCAATTCAGCAGCTGGCGACCCAGTCAAGGGTATCAAGGAAATCACCGACGGCCTTGGCGCGGAAACAGTCATTGACTTTGTGAACAATGGCAAGACCGCGCCAAACTCGCTAAACATGCTGAGGAAGAGGGGTAGGCTTGTGATGATAGGGTTGTTTGGCGGATCACTAGAGCTGAACCTCCCACTTGTCCCGCTGCGGGCATTTACATTGACAGGTGCTTATACCGGCAAGTTCGCTGACCTAGTGGAACTGGTCGCATTGGCTAGGACGAACAAGATCCAATCATTAGTATCTAGAAAATTTACGCTGGACCAGGCAAACAGAGCACTTGAGGAGCTCAAGGCAGGTAAGATTATTGGAAGGTCAGTAATCAATCCCTAGATGATAGTAACTTTCTTGTCCTCATGCTGTGGATAGGCACCCACTCTTTCCAGAACCTATTACTTTAGATATATCCTAAAGGAGTTGCAGATGGCCCCAGTCATGGGGCTCCTCTAGGAGCCAGACTATTAAGCACAATATTATTAATTTTTTATTCTAGATGATTATGGTATAGGACTCTTTAACAATCTCTGAAGTCTTATAAAGTTTAAGAACCTAAAACTATCGTGACAGGCGAGGATAAAACTAATACTTATGACGAGACGGTGAGCAGGACAACTTCAGAACCCACAGCTGATGTCACAGTTACTGAAGAGACATCCATAACGACGGTACCAGCCAGCGATGTTGAGACATATGAAGTACAGTCTGAAACAGCAACATCGGAGGAAGAATCAGTCTCTACAAAAGCCAGAGAGGCAGGAAGATCGCTCAAAGATCTCATTTATTCGCTAGGCAGAAAGACCAAGGAGGTAACCGAAGAAAAAGCGCGGGAGCTTAAGGAGCAATCAGTCGATATTAGCACGAAAACAGATGTACAAGACATTCAGCACTTGGGCGATGATGTTGAAAAACTAATCACAGTCTTTGAAGATACAATGACGGAGATCCGCAAAGAGCATTATGATGAGCAGGAAAAACTGCTCGTGGGCTACAAGAAGCTGCTAGAGGAGCAGATTAATGTCATCAATGCAAGGCTATCAATGGCTAAGCGCCTGAAGCCAGGTGCCTGACTGAAAGAGTTCCTCTACCTCTACTCTACCAGCAGTTTGCTTGCAATATCCTTTACCACAACAGATTTAACATTGACAAACTCCTTGATGCCAAACTCGGAAAGCTCCCTACCAATGCCCGACTTCTTGACGCCACCAAACGGTAAGCGGGGGTCAGACTTTACCATTTCATTTACTGATACTATGCCACTTTCAACCTGATGGGCCAGACGTATACCTCGATCGATGTTGTTTGTCCAGATGCTTGCACCAAGTCCAAATTCAGAATTGTTTGCTTCCCGTATAGCTTCTTCTTCATTGTTAACCACTATAATTGGGGCTGCTGGACCAAAGACTTCTTCCCTCACGACTTCCATGTGATGGTTCACATTTGAGATTATAGTAGGCTCATAAAAGAAGCCCTCTCTATTGAGAGGCCTGCCACCGGTTAGGAGCCTGCCGCCTTTGTACTTTGCATCATCCACCTGCTTGGCAAGTGCCTGCCTCTGGCTATCTCTAACAAGAGGGCCTACGGTGGTCTTGGAGTCAAGAGGGTCTCCAACGACTTCGGCTTGAGTATTTTCTACAAACAGCATTGTAAACTTGTCTGCAACCTCCTTTACGACGATAAAGCGCTTGGCAGCTATGCAGCTTTGACCTGTGTTCAGCAACCTCGACTGCGTTGCCATGTAAGCAGTCTGGTTGAGGTCGGCATCGTCGAGCACGATAAACGGGTCACTACCGCCAAGCTCTAGTACGAACTTTTTCAGATCTTGAGAAGCAAGCTCGGCCACTCGCTTGCCAGTATTGACGCTTCCTGTAACAGAAACTGCGTCAATGTTTGACTGCACTAGTGCCTCGCCGGCCCGATAGTCTCCTACTACTGCCTGGAATATGTTTTCTGGAAAGCCAGCATCCATGAAGGCCTGCTCTATTTTTATTGCGCTTCCAAGGCAGATGCTTGAGTGCTTTAAAATACCCACGTTGCCAGCAGTCAGTGCTGGTACTGCAAACCTCATGACCTGCCAGAACGGAAAATTCCATGGCATGATACACGCCACAACTCCGAGCGGCTCAAACGATACGAAGCTCTTGCGAAATTCAGTCGGTATTATTTCATCACGCAAGAATGCTTCTGCGCGTTCGGCATAGTAGTCACAAACCCATGCACATTTTTCGATTTCTGCTAAGGACTGCCTGATCGGCTTACCCATTTCTTCCGTGACCAGTCTTGCGTAATCTTCTCTATTTTTCCTCATTACTCTTCCAAGTCTACGCATATATTCGGCGCGCTCTACAACATCCAACTTCTTCCACTTGGCAAATGCTTCTCTAGCGGCCTTGACCTTCCTGCTGACTTCATCAGCGTTTACATTGTCGTAGGTCGCAAGTATCTTTCCGGTGGCAGGGTTGATAGTTTCAATCTTAGACATGCGAAACAATGCATGTACTTCCGGACATAAGAAATTATGTATGTATCCCGCGGGCAGGATTTGCCCCAAATGGTTCTTGACCAGTTTGTTTGAGCCTGCGACTCTTCGGTCACTGCCTTATTGTATGCCCGATAGGCTGCTTCACGCGGTCAGCTACTGAGAAGCCAACGTCTACAGCCGAAAGCTCTACCAGGCTGAGCTACCGCGGGACATTTCCGTTTTCTGCAAGAATGCTATATAATTGTGGCGTCAGAGATATTTGGCAACATCCAG
>JALYGW010000183.1 GCA_030776915.1 Thermoproteota archaeon | reverse complement strand
ATAGAAGGTCCAATAACTAGGTTTGGCGTTAAGAGAAAACAACACAAATCAAGAAAGAGTGTCCGCGCTGTCGGTACTTTGGGTCCAATCTCACCCGCGGTAGTCATGTATACTGTCGCTAGGCAGGGTCAGAGAGGATTCCATCAGAGAACAGAATACAACAAGCGGATACTAATAATCTCAAATACGGACAATGATGCAGAGAATTCAATAAATCCTCCAGGGGGCTTTAAACACTATGGGCTGGTTAGAGGCGACTACATTGTGGTAAGAGGTTCCGTCCCCGGCGTTCCAAAGCGGTTAGTAAAGATGAGGCAGCCAATACGCGGCTTGTCGAAGAGGGTGCTTGAGCCGAAGGTCTTGGAGGTAGTTGTTGGATGAAAGCCAAAGTTATTGGACTAGGTGGCACAGAATCTAGGGAGATAGAACTACCTGTAGTTTTTGATACCCCGTACCGACCTGAAGTGATTCATAAAGTATATGTGAACGTCCTTTCACATTCGTACCAAAGACAGGGACGATATCCAGCAGCTGGCGAGATGGTTAGTGCTGAGTCCCGTAATACAGGGCTTGGGATAGCTCGCCTTGCAAGAGCTCGAGGAGAGGGCTTTCCTAGGGCAGGCCAGGCTGCAGCTGTTGCTGGCGTAAGACACGGACGAGTTGCCCACCCTCCGGAGTCTTGGAAAATCATTTACAAAAAAATCAACCATAAAGAAAAACAGCTCGGGCTTTGCTCTGCAATAGCGGCTACAGCCAAAAAGGAGCTGGTACAACGACGTGGCCACAAGATAGGTAATGAAGTCAAACTTCCTCTAGTTGTTTCAAACAACATTGAATCAATAGAAAAAACCAAAGATCTGAACAATGCGTTGATACGTCTTGGGCTAGGAGTTGACATTGCTCGGGCAAGTCTAGCGCGGAAGGCAAGATCCGGAACTGCAAGGCGAAGGGGAAGGTCAACCCGTTCTGGAACAAGTGTCCTCATTATAGTTGGAAATGACTCTAGACTTGTTGCGCTTTCTCAGTCAATACTAGGCGTTGACATCAAGCATGCCAAGGATGTAAGTATCCTTGATCTTGTCCCTGGCTCAAAACCAATAAGGCTAACAATCTTTTCTCAGGCTGCAATTGAACACATGAATAGCCTACAGGCGCCTATACACAAGGTATTGGAGGTTACCGGAAAGTGAGCAAGGAAAGAGCAATGAGCAATCCAGCATCTGTAGCACAAAAGAAACAAGCAGCAGCGCCTGGGCCAAAGAGTAATATGACTTCAGAGCAAGCAGCAACTATGATACTCGCCGCATATGTTACAGAGAAGACGTTCAACCAGATAGAAAAAGAGAACAAGCTTGCTTTCATTGTAGCAGAAACGGCTACCAAGAAACAAATTATTGATGCCATCAATCTCCTCTATGAGGCTGACATTGAGGAGGTTAACACTACGAGGACAATTCGTGGCAAGAAAGCCTTTGTCAAGTTCAAGACGCCTGAAGGAGCAAGAGATCTTGCAACAAAGTTGGCTTTAGTATAGAAGGACTTCTTTTCTCGTTAGATTTAAAAGTGGCCTGGAAGCCAGAGATGGAGTGATCTAATTGGTACGTGAGTTTAAGTTTAAAGGTTACAGTCCTGAACAATTGCAATCGCTTTCAATAGAGAATCTGCTCCCGCTTCTCAATTCAAGACAGCGCAGATCGCTTGATAAGCGCGTCAGCTCTTATATGAATGACGAAAAGAGAAAGCTTCGAGAGAAGCTCAAGCTCGCGAGAGACGGAAAGCTCAAGGGTCGATTGAGGACACATGCTCGCGACATGATTATTCTTCCTGACATGGTTGGTCTGACTATTTACATTCATAACGGCAAGGATTTTGTACAGGTTAACATGAAGCCAGAAATGATAGGACATTATCTTGGTGAATATGCAATTACAAACAAGCGTGTTCAACACGGCACGCCTGGTGTGGGCGCATCCAGATCGAGCCTATATGTTCCACTAAAGTGATAACTATGCCACAGTTTGGTTATGCATTTCAAAATTACGATAAAACAAAACATGTACGTGCTTCAATACGCGAAAAAGACATCTCTCATAAACATGCCCGGGAGATAGCTGTCGCCATTAGAGGCAGGTCAATTGAAAAGGCACGAGAGTTACTTGAGAATGTTATTTCCCGCAAAGAAGCCATTCCATACCGCCGCTACAATAACGAGGTGGCACACCGGTCGAATATCCGTGATGGATTTTCTGCTGGCAGATTCCCCAAAAAAGCAGCGTCTGAATTCCTGAGAATTTTAGACAATCTTGAATCTAATGCTGAATACAAGGGTATGGATCTTGACAGACTGCGAATCGTGAGTGCAGCGGTGCATAAGGGCACAAAGCTTAAGCGGTTCCAGCCGCGAGCAATGGGCAGATCAAGTCCAAAGTTTGACACCTTGGTTCACGTAGAGCTCGTTGCACGGGAGGCAAACGATAGACAATGAGTGCAGTCAAAAATGTAATTAAGAATAACTTTCGCAACATGGAGCTTGATGAATTTCTCGCTGAAGCGCTCAAGGACGCCGGGTATGGAGGCATTGAGGTGCAAAAGACTCCTGTGGGGGCGAGGATAACTGTCTATGTTACGAGGCCTGGACTTGCTATTGGCAGGAAAGGCGTTGGCATCAAGGACCTCATGACCAAGATCGAGCAGAAGTTCGGCCTACAAAACCCTCAGATTTCAGTTCTTGAAATTCAAAACCCTGAGCTTAATCCGCAGATAATGTGCAATAGAATTGCTCAGCTAATTGAGCGAGGCACCGCCTTTAGGCGGGCAGCAATGTGGTCGCTCAATACAATAATGAGCGGCGGCGCGCTGGGAGTTGAGGTTGTGATCTCTGGCAAACTTAGAACAGAGCGCGCTCACTTTGAAAAACATACAATTGGCATCATACCAAAGAGTGGCGAGGTTTCAGATAAAATAGTCAAGACAGGGATTACTCATGTGCTAACCAAGATGGGCCTAATGGGGATCCAGCTAAGAATTGCATCCAAGGTAGCACTACCTCAGGAATTTGAATTTAAGAATGGAGATACAGATGTGCAAGCGCCAGCAGCTCAGCCAAGTCCTCAGACCGAAGAATCCGCCAAGGATGAACAGCCATCAGCATCAGGGGAACAAAAAGGAGGCTAGCAGGATGCCAAGACTTAAGCTAAAGACATTGCGAGAGATGAACGATCAGGATCTGAGCGACAAGCTTGCCGAGCTCAAAGCTGATCTTGGAAAGCTTCATCTTGAAAAGTCAAAGGGCACTCTAAAGAAGCAGACAGGCAGCATTAGATGGCTCAGGCGCGATATCGCTCGCATGAAGACAATAATGAACGAGAGAAAGGGGCTGAAATGACTCTAAACTGTGAAAATATTCTCTCGCGGGGGATCGTGGGCCTTTCGGCAAAAATACTTGAATCGTCAGATTCAACTTTACAGGGCATTGTAGGCACAATTGTATTTGAAACGAAGAATACAATATTCATAAGGAAAGATTCCATTGTAAGGCAGGTGGCAAAAAGGGCAGTAAAAATGCTCCAGCTTCAAACACTTTCTTGCGCTTGCTTTATAAGTGGTTCTGCATTGATAGGAAGACCTGAGGATCGTATTTCACGGTTAAACAAGGGTGGTATGATAAATTATGGTTAGAAACATTGGTGTCTCAGTTGCTTTCCCTCGGAAGGCTTGTGAAGACGAGTTCTGTCCATTTCACGGTACATTGTCTGTAAGAGGCAAATTGTTGGTAGGCAGTGTATCAAGTGCAAAGGCACCTAAGATGGTCGTAGTATCAAGAGAATACCCAAGAGGGGTTGCAAAGTACAAGCGTTTTCAGAGAAGCAAATCGAAAGTGCACGCGTATCTTCCATCCTGCCTCGAGGTCAAAGAGGGCGAGGAGGTAAGAATTGCAGAGTGTAGACGACTTGCTAAGACAGTTTCATTTGTAGTAATTGAGGTGAACACAAAGGATGGCGGCAAGAGCTAAGTCAAGAGCAGTTTCTGCAAAGGGAGTCGAGGAGTTCCGCCCGTATATTACACGGGCCATTCCAGTTACGGCAAGCCTAGTATGCACCGACAATACCGGTGCAAAGATATTGCGCATTGCGCAAGTGACAAGGTACAAAGGAAGGCACTCTAGACAGCCGGCAGCAGCAGTTGGAGATTTCGTTACCGTGACTGTCAAGAAGGGTCCGGCAGAGCTGCGCAAGCAGATTTTTGGTGCAGTCATTGTCAGACAGAAGTACCCGATAAGGAGGCTTAACGGCGTGCGTATAGCGTTTGAAGACAATGCTGCAGTTCTCGTGACGCAGGAAGGCGAAATAAAAGGAACAGACATTAAGGGACCCGTAGCATCGGAAGCTGCGGAGAAGTGGCCAAGAATAGCCAACTTGGCGGGCATGATAGTATAGGTGAAAATTATGGCAGGTATTAATCCAAAACTGATCCATATTCCTAAGCACCAACGCGACAGGATGGTTGGCGCTGTACTAGAAGACTCCCTGCGCAAACAGTATGGAAGAAAGAAGATACGTGTGGTCAAGGGTGATTCTGTCCGGGTAGTGCGAGGAGAATACAAGGGAGTAGAAGGCAAAGTCGAAAAGGTAAACACAGAGCATGCGACATTTCACATTGAAGGTATCCAAAGAGAAAAGATCCGTGGAGGCCAAGTCAAGGTACCAATTCATTCTTCAAACGTGATGGTTATTTCTCTAAATCTTGACGACGACTATAGATCAAGTAAGCTCCAGGGTGCAACTAAGGCAGAGTCAGCAGCTTCTTCCGAAAAAAAGGAAGAAAAAGAGAAGAAAAAGGAGGAAGATAATGAATAATGGGCAAGAAGGGTCGTGATACTAGAATAAAAAGACAGCTAGCACCCACCTTCTGGGCCATTAAGAGGAAAGAAGGTCAGTTTGTCATGAGAGTCAACCCGGGGCCTCATGCTGGTAAGAGGGCCTATCCTCTAGGGATGGTCTTGCGTGATGTGCTCAAGGTTGCAAGTACAGGATATGAAGTAGACAGGATTTTGAAGGCCGGTAAGGTCAAAGTAGATGGACTGATAAGACGCGATCACAATTTTGCTATTGGATTGATGGACGTATTAGAGCTAGAGAAAGGACAAGCGTACAGGATGGTTCCAAAGAATGGAGTCTCATTGTCTCCAATTGCAATTGAGGAGGCAGAAAAAGGATTGAAGCTGATCAAGATTACAAGCAAGACCAGTATTAGAGGCAAAAAGATGCAATACGGCTTCCATGATAGCAAGACACTCCTGAGCGACCAAAATCTGAAGGTTGGTGATAGCTGTGTTGTCAGTCTGCCAGCGGTCAATATCACCAACCATATTGCTTTTGAAAAGGGTGCTATAGCGCTTATCATCATAGGCGAAAATGCTGGCGCGGTAGGCAAGATTGAAGACATTCAAGACGGGGTATTCTCTCTTCCAAAGCGAGCACTTGTTTCATTTGACGATAAATCAGTAGAATTGCCAGTTGAAATGGTAATGGCTGTCGGAAATGACAGACCGGTGATTAGGGTGAATTAAGTTGAGCCAGCAACAAATACAGCACCAACATGACATGAAAAGGATAAACGTCCATAAGTTAGTGATAAACATTGGAGTCGGGAGATCCGGCGAGCCCATAGACAAAGCAAAGAATGCTCTGCTTGAGCTGACAAATCAACAACCAGCAGTACGTGGAGCTAAAAAGACTGTGAGGGACTTCGGTATTCACAAGGGTGAACCCATAGGAGTAGTTGTAACCCTCAGAGGAGAGCCGGCAATTGAATTCCTAAAACGTGTAATAGCAGCAAAGAAGAATGTGCTCAAAGCGTCATCATTTGATAATTATGGGAATATCTCTGTTGGCATACATGAGCACATTGACATCCCAGGTACAAAGTACAATCCTGAATTCGGTATCTTTGGCATGGACGTTAATATTGTGCTTAACAGGCCTGGATATAGGATTGCTACAAAGAGCAGAAGGAGCGCCAAGATAGGCAAGACACACAGGATAAACAGAGAAGAGGCAGTAGAGTTCTTTAAACAAGAATATGGAGTAGAGATTGAATAAACAAATGCCAAAGCCCAGAGAGTATGAATTAACAGGAAGAAAGAAGCTTGCCCACGGCAAGGGCGGAAGATGGTGCAAAAGGTGTGGTTCATATAATGGACTGATACGCACATACAACTTGATGCTTTGCAGGCAGTGCTTTAGGGAAGTAGCTAACAGCATAGGATTTACTAAATATGAGTAGGTGAAGAATGGAGAAAATGCCAGCATTAAATATTCTATCTAACCTCTTTACAACCATTTACAATAACGAGTCGAGGAGAAAAAGGGAGTGCATAGTAGTACCTGCATCCAAATTTGCGAGTGAAGTGCTGCGCGTGATGCAGAAACATCGCTACGTAGGGGAGTTCGAGCAGATTGACGACGGCAGAGCCGGCAAGTTTAGAATTCAGCTTTTAGCCAAGATAAACAAGTGCGGCATCGTTACGCCACGCTTTTCAGTTAAAAAGAACGGATACGTTGGTTGGGAAAGACAGTTCCTGCCGGCGTACACGATGGGTATACTTCTTGTGTCCACCAGCAAAGGCATCATGTCTCATCATGAGGCGCAGGCGCAGAACCTAGGAGGAGTTTTGGTTGGCTACGTCTACTGAGCAGGAAATAACAGCACAAATTGAAGCTCCCGCTAGTGTCACGATAAGAAAGGAAGGTAACCTCATAGAGGTCAAGGGCAAACTTGGCAAGGTAAAGAAGGATTTCACAAAGCTTCCAGCTACAGTGACAGTAGAAGGCAATAAGATAACAATAAAACCCTATGGAACGCGAAAGCGCGACCTTGCTGTTACAAATACCGCGCGCAGTGTGATCACTGGAATGATAAAAGGTGTAGAGAAAGGCTATACATATAAGCTTAAGATCATCTTTGCGCACTT
The DNA here is from genome assembly GCA_030776915.1 of Thermoproteota archaeon. GTDB lineage: Archaea > Thermoproteota > Nitrososphaeria > Nitrososphaerales > Nitrososphaeraceae > Nitrososphaera. The sequence goes on along the minus strand of JALYGW010000183.1, from coordinate 3,842 downwards.
TCCAATTTCTGTCAAAGTAAAGGGCAAAGAGGTAAATGTCGAGAACTTTTATGGCGAAAGGTCTGCAAGGATTTCTCAAATAATAGGAGAAGCTACTAAGGTGAGTGTCGTCGGAGAGGATGTCGTCATTCAGGGCCCAAGTCTGGAGGATGTTTCTCAGACGGCTGCTAACATTGAATTATCGACTAAGACAAAAGGGAAAGACCAGCGAGTGTTCCTCGACGGGCTTTACATATACTCTAAAGAAGAAGGTATAGAATAGGCAAGCCCAAAGATTTATTTTGTCCTTGGATTTGCTGTAATAGTGCGCCGCTCTAGCTCAGCATGGTAGAGCAAATTCGCTGCGCGATATTGTGCTCCGAAGCTCAACTGGCTGTTAACCAGTGGGTCGTCAGTTCGAGTCTGACGAGCGGCGCTATGATTAAAATCATAATTGTTCTTTTCGAAGTCCATCATAGCTTCTAGCCTAAAACCCTGGGCACATATAGGTGAACAGCTCGTCACGCTATATTTCAAAACTCGAGTTTTGAAATATTCTCATACCGAAATTATATCAAGCGCAATTGCGTCAGCAAGCAAATCGAGATGACGGCTTGCAACCACATAACCATTCTTGATATCACTTGAAGTAAGCCAGCGATTCGACGAACTGAAGAGCCTTTCTTTTTTTATCCTCTTTTCAATCTCCTCTACATCAAGCTCCTTCTCTTCGACCTCTTCAGTATCGTTGTATTTGATAGTCAAAAGTATCTTCTGTACAAGCACCCTGCGCCCAAATCGCTGTGAAAAATCCCGGGCATTTTCGTCAATTTGAAGTACTTTCACTTTAATCTGCAGCCTGTTGAGAGCATCACGGCTTGTAAGGAGCCTCTCGTCGACGAACCGGTCATAACTCATATATATACATCCTAGAGGGTTATTTGCTAGCATATATTATTTTAATGTCAGTCCCTGATTGGTTTAAAAAAGTAATATGGAGTCCCATCAGGCCTGACACCGCACCTGACCATTTTCACCTTTAAGCCCTCTCTCAATTCGAGGGTCTCAAACGATCCAATGAGTTTAATTCCTGACATTTCAACAAGACCATAGCAACCTTCCGTGCCTTTGAGATACGACTGTGTGAAATGAACTAGGGTTCCGCTTGTATCAACAATTTGAAGTGATGTCCTTGAAAGACATTGAGGGCAATAACTAGACGGTGGCCATACTTTAGCCTTGCAGCAGATACAGATTGGCAGCCGAAATTCACCTTTATTCAAGTTTTCAATGAACTCCTGCATGAGATCATCACACACCCATGACAATTACTGAAGCTGAAGAGCCAGCTGCAGCTAGATTGTGAACAAGCCCAGTCTTGCAGTTCTTTACTTGCCTCTTTCCGGCTTTTCCAGCAAGTTGAGATGCGATTTCGGCAACTTGCGCCACGCCAGTGGCTCCAACAGGATGGCCGCATCCAATTATACCTCCTCTTGGGTTTATCACTATTTGCTCTTGGTTGACGAAATTTCCTCCTTCGCCCTTTTTTGCAAACCCTAGGTCTTCATATGCCAAGATTTCAAGGATTGTAAATGCATCATGCAGTTCTGCTACGTCTATCTGCGATAGTTTAGTATGCGATATTTCAAAAGCTGTATGGGCGGCCCGCCTGACCGCCTCTATCGTTGTGAGGTCAGCTGTCGCTTTTGCAAAGCTGGCTGAGGTTGTTTGCTGACCTATTCCCTTTATGAAGACAGGGTTGTCGAGGCTGCGTGCTTTTTCTTCAGATACTAATAGTATCGCAGATGCGCCCTCGCACGGAGAAGAGCAATCTAGTAGCTTGATAGGAGAGGCTATCTTTTTCGAATTCATCACTTCTTGTAGCGTAACTTCCTTTCCAAAAAGGGCGAGAGGATTTTTAGCGGCATTTTTATGGTTCTTAACCGAAACCATAGCCATTTGTTCTTCAGTTGTGCCATATTTTCTCATATGGGCTTTCGCAAATATTGCGGCCCAGTGTACCGGCAACATAAAAGATCCTCTAGTGACGTCCCACAACAGCTTGTTACCAGGGCTGTCCACTTTTTCTGCGCCGACTACTAATACCGTATTACACAAGCCAGACGCAATAATTGCGAAAGCAGAAGCCACAGCATTGGTGCCTGAATTGCAGAGATTGTCTATGCGATATGAAATCCTTGGATATATGCCAAGCATTTCAGATATTATCGCAGAGGTGTATTGGTCAGTCGCACAGCTAGAAAACAGCACAGCATCAATTTCCTTTGCAGAAATGCCGCTATCTCTTATTAACTGTACGGAAGGCTCACAGGCGAGCTCAAATAAAGACATCTTTGAGCCTTTGGTAAATGTTGAGGTTGCCCACGAGGATACTGCTACCTTGCGCATTTTAGAAAGTTGATAGCATCTCCTTAAATGAGCTTTCTGAATCCCCAACAGGGTTAAACTGGAGAATGGGTAGAGTGATCCCTGTCGAAAGAAATTTAGAAAGTGATTCTCTACACTCTTTGCCGCTCCCACAAATTACAAGTGAGCTGAGCATTCTATCAGAAACAAACTTTGCTGCACTATCTGCACCTGACTTTCTGTACTCTGCTTTTATCTCCTCAACTTCAATCTTGAAGCCATTCTCTGCAAGAAACTTGCTATAGTACTTTCCAACTGCAATATAAAACGCAAGGGTTATCGCTGCGCGTTCCCTGGCTTTTTCTGGATCTCTATTCGAAATCGCGCATATGAACGAGCAAGCAATTTCAAAGCCTTTTCGTTTTGTAGCCTGCTTCAATTCACTCGTGGTCCTTTTCAATTCTTCAAACGGCCTCAAATACAATAATGTGCCATCCGCGAGCTCAGATGCCATAGAGACCATTTTTTTGTTGACGGCGGCCATAAAAATCGGGATGTGCGTTCTTTGGGGATGGTGCAATATCTTGAAATTGCTTATCTTGAAAAATTCGCCATTATATTTTACCTTTTCGCCTCTATTAATGAGCCTAAGGCAATCGATATACTCTTTCATACGGCTGGCAGGCCTATTGAACTGTACACCGTGCCAGTTTTCAACAATAGCTGCAGTGCTTGCTCCAAGACCGATAATTGTCCTCTTATTTGAAAGCATGTCAAGGGTGGTGGCCGCCATGGCAACAGTTGCAGGCGTCCTTGAATAAATGTTAACAATCGACGTCCCAAGGCGTACTTTTTTAGTGATCTGAGACATAGCCCCAAGAGTTGAAAATGACTCTCGGCCCCAAGATTCCGGAACCCATAATGAATCAACATTTTCTTGCTGATCAGCCATCTTGGCGCATATAAGAATCTCGTGCATGGATAGTAAGGGACCAAGACTGTATCCCAGCTTTTCCACAGTCATAATGGTTTTGTTTCCTTCATCTCTTTGGATGCTTCTTCGATGTCCTTGTGAGAATCAATTGAGCGCCAGAAAACATCTTTGTACCTCACAGCTTTGAGCCTTAGTTCTTTTGCTAGTGCAGGCAGAGCAGTCACCTCGATGTTGCCTTCTTTGGGCAGATATCTAAAAACCTCTTGAGTAAAGCGATACAACCCAGCGTTAATCCACCTGTCAGGGATTTCTGGCTTTTCAATAAATCCACGGACTGTTGAATTCTCATCAAGTTCAACCATTCCAAATGGGCTACGAAGTGGAACAACCGCAAGGACATTTGAATTTGCAATGTTCAATCTGTTTGGGTCAAGCTCTGTAAGAATATCACCATTTAACACGAAAAATGAATCTTGGTTGGATACAAGCTCCTTCGCATTCAAAAGTGCCCCACCGGTTCCGAGGGCCTTTTCCTCAAATGAGTAGTCGATTCGGGAATCAA
>JALYGW010000182.1 GCA_030776915.1 Thermoproteota archaeon | reverse complement strand
GGCCTTGATGTAGCGTCAGCCGATCCTATACGGTCTGTAGTATACGTATTATTTATGGCTGCAATAGTCACAGTATTCTCAAGGTTATGGGTAGAGCTTGGCGGTCTTTCCGCAAGGACCGCGGCCCGCAACCTCCTTGATGCTGATGTGCAGGTGCCCGGCTTTAGACGATCCGAAGGATCAGTAGAAAGTCTTCTCAATAAATACATCCCTGCGCTCACTCTACTATCCGGCATGATCATTGGTACTCTAGCCGGCATTTCTGATGTACTAGGTGTCTTTGGAACTGGAACAGGCATTCTGCTAATGGTCAGCATCATGGTAAACTACTACCAGACTCTGGTGAAAGAGCAGGTCGACACCTATATGCCCACTCTGGCGGCTCTAATTGGCAGAAAATAAACGTGCAATAGTTGTTGGCATCCCAGGCGTGGGAAAGACCACCCTCATTACCCGCGCCGCTGAGATGCTAAACCAGAAGCGTAAGACCACAGTTGTAATTTTCGGCACTATCATGTTTGAAGAGGCCAAAAAGATGGGTCTCAAGAACCGCGATGAAATGCGCAGAATGAGTGTCGAAGATCAGAGGCGACTGCAGGATTTAGCTGCTCAGAGAATCACGGAAATGAAGGATGACATCGTGATGATCGACACTCATCTTTTTATTAACACAGATGAGGGATACTATCCAGGTCTCCCAATGAGGTTGCTAAGCATCATGAAGCCAACTAATATGGTCATGGTTGCTGCAGACCCAAGGGAGATAGCAGAGAGGCGCAAGTCTGACCAGACTCGCCAGCGGGACATTGCTTCTGCACAAAATATCCAAAAGGAGCTTGATATCTCGAGAGTTATGGTGGCGTCTTGCTCTATTCTGACAGGTGCGCCATTTGCAATAATCATGAACAATGACGGTCAGATGGTAGAAGCAGCAGCAAATATAGCAAAGATACTGCTAGGAGATAGAAGTTGAATCTGCTGCACGATCTGTTGATGCAGTGGCCTTTGATGCCCGAGTATACCACACACCCAGCATTTCCTGACATGGTAAGCGCTATGTTAGTTTTACTCCTGATATCAGTTGGCATGACTTTTGCATTTTCGATGCTCCGGAAAAAGACCACAGACATTGAAAAGATGCAAAGGGTCATGAAGGAGACAAACGAATGGCGCAAGCAATACACGGATGCTATCAAAAAGCAAGATAAGCCCAGAATCGAGGAGCTGAAAAAGAGACAAGCCTATGTAAACAAGATGGCCCTTGAAATGCAGCAACAGCAGATGCGTCCGATGTTTCTCTATATGATACCGTCGTTCATGATCTGGATCTTTGTGTTTCCTTCAATATTTGGCGCAACTGTGTCACTATCGCCGATATACATTCCATGGATAACATGCAGTGACGAAAATGTGCAAACCGACACCCAACCAAAATTAGATGAAAATGGCCAACCTGTAATAAATCCCGATGGCGGAACCACCCTTAATGGCCCCTGCCGATTACCTGGACAGGTTTACCTGTGGGGTTGGTTCCTGATAACCTCGTTTGCATTTAGTGGAATAATAGCCAAGGTGACTAAGACAAGCATGCCGAGCATAACAGGATAAGATGGTCGCCAGTAAATTATTTAGTATAGTAATTTCAGGCTGGCCGGCAGTAGGCAAGACTACCATAGCTTGCAAGCTTGCAGAAGAATTTGACATTATGATGTACAATGGAGGTGACATATTAAAGATGCTTGCCCAAGAAGACAAAGGCTATTCAGTTAAAAGGGATGATTGGTGGGACACTACAGAAGCAAAAAAGTTCATGGAGGAGCGCAAATCAGATCCTTCCTTTGACAAAAAAGTAGACAATAAGCTCATCCAGATAGTGAAGAAAGGAGGGACAGTCATTACAAGCTATACACTGCCTTGGCTTGTAGTAGATGAATCAGTAGTCATCATTATCAAGTTTTGGCTTAGAGGATCACAGGAAAACCGCGCCAAGAGGATGGCCAACCGCGACGGCATCAGCATTGCTGAGTCAAAAAGGATAACCAAGCTGAGGGACGAGGAGAATAAAAGAATCTACTACAGACTGTACGGCTTTCGCTTTGGCGAAGATCTGACCGTTTTTGACTATGTACTCAACACTGATAGGCTATCACTTGACTCCCTTGTAGAGATATCAAAATTAATAGTCAGACGGCACACAGGTGTACTACCTTGATGATGCTACCGCAGCTGGAGAACCTTATCAAGATAGATGATGACATTACCAACGATAACTACGGCCATTACCCGGATAAGAGATCAATTGAGTCGCTGCTGTATTATGGATTAGTGCTTGTGGATAAGCCGGCTGGCCCTACAAGCCATGAAGTCGTTGCATGGATGAAGCGCATATTGGAGATAGAAAAGGCCGGCCATAGCGGTACACTTGATCCTGGCGCAACAGGTCTTTTGCCAATAGGATTGGGAGAAGGTACCAAGGCGCTATCTGTGCTGTTGTTAGGACCAAAAGAGTACTATGCGCTTGCGCGCTTGCACTCACATGTTTCATCAGATAAGCTAAGAAAAGTAATGCATGAATTTACAGGTGAAATATATCAACGGCCGCCCCAGCGCTCATCTGTACGACGCGTGACTCGCGTGAGAAACGTCTACGAATTTGACTACCTGGAAAATTATGACAGGCTCGTGCTCATGCGTATCCTATGCCAGGCAGGCACATACATCCGCAAGATAATCTATGATATTGGCGAGATTGTGTCATCTGGAGCTACGATGATAGAGCTCCGCCGGACAAGGGTAAGCAACCTGTCAGAACAGAATGAGGGTCTTGTGCGCCTGCATGATATTGCGGATGCCTATCAGCGTTACAAGGAAAGAAAGGACGAGGAAAAACTGCGTAGACTAATCCTGCCAATAGAGCAATGCCTAGCAGGTATACGGGCCATCACTGTGCGCGATACAGCAGTCGATGCGCTATGCCATGGTGCACCCCTTGCAGTGCCTGGCGTGATAGCAGTGCCAAAAGACCTACGCAAAGGTGAGCTTGTAGGTGTCTACACTTTAAAGGGAGAGATAGTAGGGTTGGCACAGACTGCGATGATAAAAGAAGAGATCGAGCAGAACGTCCGGGGTATAGCGTTTGTCATGAAACGCATCATCATGAAACCCAACACCTATCCAAAGGCGTGGCGCTCAAAGGGCGAGCAGTCCACCAACATCTTGATACCCTCAGAAGTCGACCTTGACAAGCTTGAAAATGAAAATCCGGATGAATTCTGAGAATTAATTTTAAAGGGTTTCACCAATGCCTGGCCGCTTGCGGTCTAGCTTGGCAATATTCTTTGCAAGGTTTTCGATTGTGCCGGGAATGTGACAGCGGCACATACAATCGTTGCAATCGACATGACTCCCTGCCTTACAATGATCGGATAACCCCTGAGTAGCCAAAAGTACTGATTGATACTACACTCCTCAATTTTTAGCTTTGTCTTTGCCTATAATTAATATACTGATATGCTAGCTATTGCACATGTATCTGATGCCGGGGTCGCCTAGCCCGGTAGGGCGCAAGCCTGGAATTTATCAAACCGGCCAGCTTGTGACCCGTGAGGGTCCCGAGGGTTCAAATCCCTCTCCCGGCGCTTTTATCTTAGGGCATTAGCGAACACGATAGATCCGATGAAAGCAAAAAGCATGAGATTGAAATTTGAAAATGCCAGTGGCTTCAATAGACTTAAGAATATACGGCAGTAGCTCTACTACTGCATCCAGAAACCCCTAGAATATTCAAGACCTGTATTCAAAGCATGATTTAGTGTGTCAAAATTGAGCTCGTTCATCTCAAAACTAGAGGATTGAGAAAGTCTACTACTAGGCATCTTATGTCAGTTTATGACAGTGCTTGTTTTCCTAGCAACCGTGAATTTAAGATTTTATCTTATCCTTCAACTTTGGGGGTTAGTAATTCTTCTTCTAAGTGTACTACTACTACTATGTGCGGAGGATTGACAACAGTTATTATCGATCGAAGGAGACACACACACACACTTTTTACTCAGATATCAGAAAAGCTCTTTCTAAAGATACGTACTTAGGAATCCAATTGTCTTTTGCCAAGCATCAGTTGTCTCTTTTGGAGCATAATTATCGCCTGAAGGATTTGCAAACGCATGTCCCACACCCTCATATAGATAGATCTCATTTGTAATACCTGATGCATTTAATGCAGATGCGAATTGTTTTACTGATTCAACTGAAATCACTTGATCTTGGTCACCGAAAATACCAAGTATTGGCCAACTGATACCAGAAAGAGAAGCTGTGTCTGTCACAGGGCGCCCATAATAAACAACAGTAGCGGCTAGAGGATTCTCAGAGCTATTTAGTGCAAGCTGTAGAGACCAATCCCCACCAAAGCACCATCCTAAAGAAGCTATTCTATTACCATCTACCATTTCAAGTGATTTGACGTAATTCACTGCAGACTGTAAGTTATTTATTGCAGAAGCAGGATTATCTCTAACTGAAGACGCCAACTCCCTTGCGCGGTTAGAGTCAGCTGCAACTTCACCATACAGGTCAACTGCCAGTACAACGTATCCTTCTTTGGCCAAGAGGTCTGCTTGGTTTTTAATGTGTTCATTTAGCCCCCACCATTCGTGAATCATGATTACTGCAGGCATTGATTCTCGTTGTTGTTGGGTATTGTTAGTTAGCTCAGGATAGACAAGATATCCGGTAGTGCCATCGTAATAGATGACTGAACTGTTGTGCAGTCTTGTTGACGTTTCTTGGGTGTTATTATTGCGGTATATATTGTAACTGTAAGTCATAGTGTTATTACTAAGGTTATCATTATTTCCATTTTCTTGTATCGACACCTCTGTTTGCGCAAGAGCGGATTCAAAAGTTATAGATGGTAAGAGAAATGATGCTGCGACCATTTCTAGCATAAAAAAGGTAATTAACGATATAGTCAGGAGGGTTGCAGAAATACCGTTCATGAACCACTCGAGTAAAAATATGTTTTAATACTTTTCTCTTCATGTTAGAGAATAATATTACTGCAGTGTTGAGCTTTTAGTTAAAAAACAAGGAGAAAAATATAACTTGTACACATTTAGATGATAGCTGTCAATTACCAAATCTACTACTACTGAAGACAAATAAATATAGCAGTTCTTCTACCATAGAGGCTTCATCGACAACAGGTCCTAACACAATTAGGATAATTCCAAAGAAAGGAGATGTTATATAGAAGCCTATGGAAAAATGTAATTGCAGCAATAATAATTACAATAATTATTGCTCTTTTCTTTTCATTGTTCTTAAACCACTTTACCAATGCAGCAGTGCATCCCAAAAGAAGGATCGAAAGATGCTACTTTCCAAGGAAAATTGAACTTAGGAACGGAAACAAAACTTAACTTTTATTATGATTCTTACTCTAACTGTTGGCTGCGTGAGCTTATCTCTTCGAAGCAAGTACGACAAAGCATAGCGCTATTGTATCGGTAGATCCTCTTTTTGTCATGATTTAAAAATGAAAATTTTGATAATTCCCTTAAACAATTATCACAGTACTTCTTCATTGTAAAGAGGGAAACACCTAAAAAATATTTAACTCCTCTGGAGTTATGGTCCTTATTCATAATTATAAACTTATGGCATATTAAAAATTCCTAGATGATTTTTCAAAGCATGGAACTGGAGGAAAGACTTCAATTAGAGTAGATTCTATAACCTGCAAGAGGAGTAAGAT
>JALYGW010000181.1 GCA_030776915.1 Thermoproteota archaeon | reverse complement strand
TTCTTTGTAGTGAATGGGTAATTAGATATGTCTGCAGACATCAGTGTGGCAGAATTGAAGAACGTCGTTTTGCCTGTGTTTGTCTTACCGATCAGCCCTATCTTGATCATGGTTTTTTCACTCTATTATTATTTATATATACCTGTGCTCAGTGGACGTGGTGACAGACAATTGTAAGGTATCCGACTAAACCTAAAAACCCTCCAAGCAGCGACAGGTGGATAAAGAAATCCTTCTTTTCAGCCAGTGAAAATTTTCTTTGCCTATAGGCTGGAATTGAGATCTGCATATCCCATATTACTATCGTATTGCTAACGGATAAGACTTGCTGCTTGCTTTTTAGCAAGCAAAATTTTCTGCTCATTGATCTTATTTTTCGGTTGCTTAGAATCTAATTTTGTGTGTCGTCAGTCTGTTGAACTATATATTCACATATAGTGTGTACTTCTTTGTGATTTTTATCGCATACAAAGTGGTTCTTTATAGTGATCGTTAGAATCTCTTTTTAGATATTTCATGTCTAACATTAGAAAAGAAAAGACATATTTTTTTCTAGCATTTTTAAGTGCTTGTCCGATATCCGTTACATGAAATGGCTTGCTACTGTTTCTCAGCCATCGCTTATTTATGCTCACTCATATAACTAACCTCTGCTCAATGTGCATAGAAAATCGGCAGAATAACAATAATTATTATGGCATTATGATATTTCGTTACTTCTCCCTTTTTTGAAAAATTGTATTGCCGATATCTATCTTTACTCTTTTTGAAAGGTTCTTGCTATTATTAACCTCTACTTCTCCAGCCTTCCAAGAGCCATCTTGATCTCATCACAGCGCCAGGACATCTCACTTATCTGGTCCGCAGTAAAGTCAGACTCCCATCTGTCCAAGACAGTCTTGCAGATTTCTGCAGCGTTATATAGTATCGCCCAGTATGGGTGATGCTCTGCCGTTGTGTATGCTAGTTCCATCACCTCTCCTAAACCGGAAGATGCCCGATTAATATGGTGAGAACCTTCCCCATAGATTCTGACAACACTGCCGTCTCTATCGACACTTACTTTGAAAAAGATATTTTGCTTCTGAAGTTCTTCGAGAACACCTTTGAGCCCGTCTAAAACCTTGTCTATACTTGACATCAGATAATAATAGTATCATCAAGCGTATAATTTAACTCAGTCATCGAACAGCCTCCTGTGCTCTGCCATCATGCACCTGTTATAGACTACTGCAGAAATATCCTTTTCTTTGGCCATTTTCTCTGCTTCCTTGCTGTAGATACCCTCCTGCATCCATATCACCTTGATGCCCTCCTTCTTTATAATATCTTCAACCACGGAGGGCACATCTTCTGAACGTCTGAAAATATCGACTATGTCTATTTTGTCTGGTATGCTGCTGACAGTAGGATATGACTTGCGTCCCAAGATTTCTGTCGCAGTAGGGTTAACGGGAATGACATTGTATCCGTGATCGATGAGGTACTTTGGCACATAATGAGCTGCCTTGTCCTCATTTTTTGACATTCCTACGACCGCGATGTTTTTCAACGTATAGAATTTCTTTATTTCATCATCTGAGTGGGAGTCCTTTTCCATGTGATAAATTTCATTTGCACATTATTTAAACAGACTAGGAGCCGATCATGCCAGGTAACTTCCATGGAGTTCGATAGGACTGTACTATCTCAATGCTTGGCTCGGCAGTGACTGTCACCTGATCGAGCTGTACACCTTCAGGGGGCGAAAGCGTTAGGACCTCGCCTGGCTGCATAGCTTCTATTGGAGGCTCTCTGTTGATCCCATAATCGACAAGCACGTTTGTAAGCGGCAGCCTGCCAGTATTCTTTATGACCACTCGTGCATTTGTAAAGAGTGATTGTTCGTCCTTGAGCGCATCTACGCTCAGATCGTAATCTTTTGTTGGGAGGGCAGAAGCAAACATTGCTACTAGGGCGACTGCAATTATACCAGCCGCTATTATCACAACAAGTGCTATACGCATTATAAAAGATTGAGCCTGAAAATATTTAAGCCGTTATTCACCTTTCATCTGTATCCTCGACTTAAATACTGGACGTATTCCAAGCGACGCATAATTACCTGTAGAGCAGGTAAAGCAGAGCTCTTCCTCCGGCATCCCTATTGCCTTTGCGAGATTGGTGGTGTCATTATATCCGACATAATGCGCCCCTATTACCTGTGCAACATGTGACCCTATCTTATTGTTTGAATCTTCGGTAATGCCATGCTGATACGCTATTAATTCATCCTGCGATGGAAAGTCGATGCCTGCATAGCATGGGTACCGTATAGGGGGATATGTAACTACAAGGCTCACCCTTTTTGCCCCTGCCATCCTAAGCGTTCTGATTATCTCAGCAGAGCTTGTGCCTCTTACGATGCTGTCGTCTACGATAACAACGTGCTTGGATTCAACGACTTCCGGGATCGGGATTATACCCTTGTTTATCTCGAGTCTGTTGTTTTGATATGGCTCGATAAAGCTGCGCATAGAGCCTTTCTTGCTGTACCTGTCTTTTAGCAATCCTTCTTCAAATGGAAGACCGAGCTCCTGTGCATACCCCAGAGCCGCTGGTCGTGCGGAGTCAGGGACCGGGACTACAACGTCTGCATTTGTTAAAGGAAACTTCTTTGCAAGGAACTGCCCTATCCTCTTCCGTGCGGCATAAATGTTGATTCCTTCCATTATGCTGGACGGATGTGCAAAATATGTATATTCAAATGCACAGTGAGCATGCGGCCGTTCGTTGGCAAAATGCTGCGAAGTCAAACCGCTCTTACTTATCTTCAAGAGCTCGCCCGGCTCTACATCCCGTGTCAGCTGCGCTCCGACTGCTGCAAGTGCACATGACTCTGAAGCAACAATGTATGTATTGGTTTCTCTATGATATCCAAGGACTAGTGGACGGAAACCACGTGCATCTCGGGCTGCATACACAGAACCCTCATCTGTCAGAAATGTAAAGCAGAAGGAGCCGACCATTTCTCCTTTCAAAATGTGCATAGCCTCTGCCATGTCCTCTTTGTCAGCTAAGTGCATGACAAGGCGCTGAGCTGCCACAAGAGTGTCGCTCATTGTTTGTGGGGTAAAGGTGCAACCGCCAACCATGCCTGACAGCTCTTCGACATTGGCAATTGTGCCATTATGTGCAACACAGAGATCTTTTACTCTGAGAGGCTGGGCGTTTTCAATTGTACTCTTGCCAAGGGTGGAATAGCGAACGTGTCCGATGGCCGTGTGAGACTTGTATTTTTTGATCACCATTGGAAACTCTGAGGCTGCAGAAGAGACGAGTCCAAGCCTCCTGAATGGCGGCTTGCCAGGAACTGCAATGCCCCATGCTTCCTGTCCACGGTGCTGTAGAGCTCGTAACGAGTCTACGACAAGAGGTATGACATTATGTCCCTCAACAGAAAAGATCCCAATTACGCCACAGTTTTCATGAACCAACGCCTCCCACCCCAAGATATAGTACAGGAGCATAAGCTATTAAAAATATATCTTCTTCATAACTGCAATGTCTTTTCAAGCAAGTAAAAATTTGACTGTAACTGCTTCAAAGACAGTCTGATCACTTCCCGCTCGCCCTTGATAAACTTAATATTACTAGGTATAGTTTTGCCGATCTCTGCAAACCTCACGCCCTTAGCTGACAGTACATTGTAGACCGTCTCAGGATCCTTTGTGGCAATGATATAGCGGGATTGTGTCTCCGAGAATAGCAGCTCGTCTATCTGTTTGCAAGAGTTTGGAACAGAATCAAGCTGAACTTTGAACCCCATCAAGCCAGCTATCGCCATTTCAGCAAGTGCAACTGCAATACCACCCTTTGAGCAATCATGGGCGCACTTTACAAGGCCAGTTCTTATGAGGTTCAGCACGGCAGTTCTATTCTGCATATCTACTTTCAAATCAACCTGTGGAACCGTCCCGCCTGTTATCTTATGAAAATATTCATAGTATTCAGAACCGCCCATTTCTGGCTGGGTATGTCCAACAATAAAGATTGACTCATTCGCTGAGAATGCCATTTGCGTGAGAAACGATTCACTTTCGACTAGCCCAAGCGTACCTATGACAGGCGACGGCTTAATTGGACCTTTCGCAGTTTCGTTGTAAAAGCTTACCTTTCCCCCGACTACGGGAATCTCCATGAACATGCAATAGTGTGCTATGGCATTTACCGTCTGAACAAACGTCCAGTAAATCTCTGGGTCTTCTGGACTTGCGAACTGCAGGTGGTCTACTACTCCAATAGGTTCAGCGCCAGTACAGACAATATTTCTTAATCCTTCTGAGAGACACCCCAGCGTTCCTTGGTAGGGGTCAAGGTAACAGTGCTTTGAGTTACCGTCAAGCTTAACTGCAACAAACTTGCCATTGTCAAGCCTCATTACTGCTGCGTCTCCTGCACCAGGCTTGATCACTGTTCTTATTCCCACTTCGTGGTCATATTGTTGGTAGACCCATCGCTTACTTGCTATCGTAGGGTTTGCCAACAGCGAGACCAAGACCTTAGCAAGGTTTGAGGGCTGGACTGGTCGCTTAACTCTTTTCAGCTTGTCTATGTAAGTAGGCCGCTTCGCCGCCCTATCTGCAAGCGGCGCATGGGCAACCAAATGCGAAGGCATATGCATAACGACCTTGCCTGAATGCCTGACTACTAGGTCTTGATGTTCTTTGACTGTGCCAATGATAGAATATTTGATTCCGTACTTACTAAGAATCAACTGCAGCATTGACAGTCTTGGTTTGTCAGTAATGTAGAGCATACGCTCCTGTGACTCAGATATCATGAGCTCATTTGGCATCATGTGACTTTCTCTTGTATGGATCTTTGTCAGCTCGATGTCAAAGCCCATGCCAAGATTGTCTGATGTCTCCGACAGACAGCAGGAGAGTCCGCCGCCTCCTAAATCTTTGATGCACTTGAGACACCCATGTTCTACTGCTTCCATAGTTGCCTCCAACAACAATTTTTCGAGGAACGGATCTGGAATCTGTACGGCTGACCTGTTCTCCTCTTCAAGTGTCTTTGAGGCAAAGGAGGCGCCCCGTATGCCATCCCGACCTGTTGAGCCGCCGGCAAGTATTATTATGTCATCTGCTTGGGCCTCGTTAGTGATAATGTCATCTTTTCTACCAAAGCCTATCGCTGCGACGTCAACCAAACAATAATCCTGAAATGAGGGATCAAACTCAATTTCACCCCCAACTGTTCGAATTCCTATGCAGTTTCCATAATCTGCAATGCCCTTTACTACATTTTTAAAGAGCCACTTTGATTTCGCGACAGAATGGTTATTATCGTCTAATATTGGTGCAAACCTCAACGCATCAAGAACAGCAATTGGGCGAGTTCCCATCGACATGATATCACGCACTACCCCTCCGACACCTGTTGCAGCTCCCCCAAATGGCTCTATGGCTGAAGGATGATTGTGGCTCTCAATATGGACTGTCAAGACGTAGCCATCCCCAACATCAAGCACACCGGCATCGTAGCCTGGGCCAACTACTACATGCTTGCCCTTTGTGGGCAGCAACTGCAAATATTTTTTGGATGACTTGTATGAACAATGCTCTGACCATTGAGCGCCCACCGCGTCCTGTTCGATCTCGTTTGCCTTTCGCTTTAGTTCTTGTTCAAGGTAATTAATCTCCTTCTTTGTGAGGACATCCATCTCTATGCTATCGCCTTTTGCTTCAGGTTTGAGACAAGCGACCGGAAAATTGTAATAGCCTCACTACTGCCGCTGTTTCTGATGCGATCGAGGTTAAGGATTCTTTCGCTTGCCCTCTCCGGGTGGGGCATCATGCCCATCACGTTGCGCTTTTCATTGCATATTGCTGCAATGAGGTCAGTGGACCCATTAGGGTTGTCACTCTCGTATCGCAGAACGATCTGATTCTTTTTTTTCAGTTCCTTCAATATCTTGCTGTCGGCGACATAGCGCCCATCGCCGTGCGCAATAGGGATACCAAATGTCTGCTTGAGTGCAAACTGGCTTGTAAAGGGTGTCTTGTTGTTTGTAACTTGCACGCTCGTCCATCTACAGACAAAGCGGAGGGAATCGTTCATCATGAGGGCACCTGGCAATAGTCCAGACTCAACAAGGATTTGAAAGCCGTTACATATGCCGAGCACCGGGAGGCCATCCTTTGCCATCCTTTTTACCTCCTGCATTATGGGACTATGGGCAGCAATTATTCCAGGGCGAAGCCTGTCGCCAAAGGCAAAACCTCCGGGGATTATCATCGCGTCATAACCGCTGATGCGATCCTGCGTGTGCCAAATAAAGTCCGCCTCGACGCCTATTATATTGTTAAGAATATAGTGAACGTCGCGGTCGCAGTTGCTGCCAGGGAAAACAGCTATCCCGATTCTTGCTGCCATTACTTTGCAATAAGAGCTTGCAGGTGCTCGTATTAATATCTTCAGACTTGCCAGTTTTACCCTATAAAACTACACAAACCGATAGGGTATTGTTTTTATCATTGGTTGATTCTGAAAAAACTGTTTATGGCAGCTACTACTGTAGTTCGCGATATCATGACAAAGAACATGGTTATGATAGACCATGACAAGAGCGCCTTGGAGGCTGCCAAGATTATGACGGAGAAAGGCATAAGCTCGCTGTTTGTTGTCAAAGACAATCATCCAATTGGCATCGTGACAGAGCGGGACTTCATCAAAAAAATATGTGTTAAGGAACTACCAATAGCTGAGGTAAAAATGAGCGATATCATGTCAAAAATACTTACAACAGCTGATCCAGATACACCGATAGAAGTTGCAATTCAGAGAATGGTAAACCACAAGATACGCAGGCTTCCTATAATGGAAAGTGGCAAGTTAGTAGGCATCATAACAGTGACTGACTTGGCAAAGCATTTGAGGACTGCATTGCTGCTTGAAGGTGCACTCAGTGATTCCAACAGTATTGACAGCATGATTCCGACGATGGATCGCGACAAGTATTAATTTTTACGACTTTTTGAGAAATGGCATAGACAGAATGTGTTGTCTAAACATAAGCGAGAGAACTATGGGCTATACCATCATCGCAGGCAAGATGCCATTTTTTGAAGCTTGATTATTCAACTACCTACAGGACGATTACAACCCATCTATCATAAAGAAGGTTCCTAGAATTATGTAGAACACTTTAGCTCTTGCCTATTGCCTTGACAGTACAGTCGCTGACAACTGGGTTGAAGATACGTAATTCCTGGCACAACTTTTTTACAGTCACTTCAGCATCACTTTCCGTTTTTGAATTTACGACCATTTTTAACATCTTTGCAGATCTCACTGATTGTATGTTCGAATATCCACCCTTGACAACCAGATCCCTGTGGATAGTCTCACCCTCCGGGTCATTGATGTAGGGTTTGTTTTCAATTATTACCTGGACAATAAACTTTGGCACAAGTATCTCCCATCCACGATTTTTAAATATTTTATTTAAAGGAACCGGCCAAATACTCTTGTAAAGAGCAAGAATGTTGCTACCGAAGGCGGTACTAGACCTAGCATCAGTATGTTTGATGCCACATCAGCCGGAATCTTGATCGCGTTGATAGTCACTATCACTAAGAAAAATGAGATGAGCAAGGTAACACCAAAAAACATTGCAGTCCCTATCATATAGCCCAACAGTTTGACTTTTTCCCGTCTGCTAGGTTCAGCTGCAGCATCATTATGTGCCAATGACTTACAGATATTAATTTCGCACTAGTTAATCTTTTGCAAATAACAGACATGCCGTTTAATTAATAAAACGCAGTGTGACTACAGCGCATGAGGTCATGTAGCTCAGCCTGGTCAGAGCGGCTGACTTGTAAACGTCATCAAGAAATCAGCAGGTCGTGGGTCCGAATCCCACCATGACCTTCTTTCACTCAATATCTAGGAATTCCACCATCCAAGGATCATGTAGTAGGCCACGACCACCACTGGCTAATCCAGTTGCAAGAGCTGGTTTTATAGAGCTCCATCGCAATAGATGTATCTGATAAAATGCCCCTTCTTAGCAGATCGAAAAGTCGCGCTAGTGTTTCCAGTCCTAATCTCGCCATCATTAACCTTTCGATTCTCATATTGGTTTTTAAACTCATACCATCTCGTTTATTCAAGATCAACCTGGCCTTTTTGTTGTAGAGAACTTGAACTACCCTAATTCTCACGCCATAACGCCCTTGTCTTCGCCAGCGTGATAAATGCTAAGAGATATGCAATTTGTATCGCAAAGCCAAACTCAAGCGACCAATCGGCCGGTATTGGGATGTCCATAATGTCTTGTAGCATCAGCGATGCATGCGTAGTCGGTACGGCATAGGCAAGAGGCCGCAGCGCCTCCGGCATCACGTCCATAGAGTAAAATACCGGTGGCAGCACTGCCAATATCACATTTACAAAGGATATCACCTGCGTAGCATTTCTCATATGTAGCATATGGGATGAAAGAAAAAATCCCATAGCTGACATGGCTCCCCAGATCAAGAGAATTGTTGCTACAAGCAGGGGTATGCTCAAAACCGATCCAAAATACACAACAAGTGTTGCTAGCACTATGAGTGCTGGAAGGCCAAATAGCAGCTCTGATAGGGCAAGCCCAACCATATAGGTCAATGGTGAAACGGGTGATGCAACAAATACATCCTGCACCTTGTATTCTGTTTTGTAGAATGAGATGTCCTGGCCGAGTGCAAGACCATATCCCACAAGGGCCATCACCAGGCTGCCAGCTACGGCAAAGTGGATGTACTGGCCGCCGCTTACCACAAATAGTACAAACAACAGCGAGAATGGACTTATTGCAGTGAACACCAATGACATAGGATTCCGTCTTAACCAGAGCACACCTGTCA
>JALYGW010000180.1 GCA_030776915.1 Thermoproteota archaeon | reverse complement strand
ACTGAAAACCGATCCAAAATACACAACAAGCGTTGCCAGTACTATAAGTGCTGGAAGGCCGAATAGTAGCTCTGATAGGGCAAGCCCAATCATATAGGTCAATGGTGAAACGGGTGATGCAACAAATACATCCTGCACCTTGTATTCTGTTTTGTAGAATGAAATGTCCTGGCCGAGCGCAAGACCATATCCCACAAGGGCCATCACCAGGCTGCCAGCTACGGCAAAGTGGACGTACTGGCCGCCGCTTACCACAAATAGTACAAACAACAGCGAGAATGGACTTATTGCAGTGAACACCAATGACATAGGATTCCGTCTTAACCAGAGCACACCTGTCATGTAGGCGATAAGCAATACCTGCCGTACCGGCAATAAGCTAGTCTCTGGGATTTTGGTCATCTATAATACCATTGCCCATAATGTAAACAAAGACATCGTCAAGCGTAACAGAAGATACAGTAAAGGACAGATTATGTCGCAGTGCAAGATCGGATAGTTCATGTACTGCAGATTCGAAAGTAAATATGCGGAGCATCCCTGCACCTGTGTCGACCACCGATCCATAAGATTTCAAAGTGTCAACGTCTAGTGTGTCACGAGCTATGTCTACCCGAACATTCTGTGGGATGACCTTGCGCAGCTCGTGAATGGTACCCTGCGCAATAATCATGCCTTTATCAATGATTACAATATAATCAGATAGCATCTCCGCTTCGTCCATGTAGTGCGTTGTGAGCAGAATTGAGCCCCCTTTGCTTTTCCAATCCTTGATGGCCGTCCAGACCTGCCTGCGTGACACCGGGTCAAGGCCGATAGTTGGCTCGTCAAGGAAGAGAAGCTGTGCGTCAGTTGCCATTGCCATTGCGACAAGGATTTTTTGCTTCATACCACCCGATAGGTTCATCGCAGGACTATCTCGCGCGCCATAGATCTCTAACTTGCGCAGCATTACCTCCGTCTTGTATCTTGCTGCACTCTTGCTGTCACCTCTTATCTGGAGCCAGTTGTAGACGTGGTCCCAAGGGGTGAGCGCCCGAAGCGGCCTGCCCTCTTGTGGCACAATAGATATGAGGTCCCGCACATGCTTTGCTTGCCTGACTGCGTCATAACCAAGGACGCTTATTGTACCGGAAGTCGGGAGTAATTGCGTTGCACACATGCGCACAAAGGTAGTCTTGCCTGCACCATTCCTGCCTAGTAGTGTAAAGATTTTGCCTGCCTCTACTCTTAAAGAAAGGTCTTTGATAGCAGGCTGACTTGCACTCCTATATACTTTGGTGACACCAACAGCATCGATGGCAAGCATAAGGATAGTGTGTGCAAACCTCTAATCTAGACTTTCTGTTAGTGAAGTTAGAGCTGGGCGTCACTATTTCAGATATGCAAATAAGTCCCCAATGCGGAAACTACAATGTTAATGAGGAGAGAGTTCATAGTTGCCAGAATTGAAGCAAGTCAGGATGGTAGCCCGTACGTGTATGTAACATTCAATGACCCAAAAGAATACAAACCAGACAGGCCTAATATGAACCCCTTTGGCCCGAACGTAACATCTATTGAGGATCTCATGAAAAACATGCCCAAGGTCATTACAAATATTGGGTTTATGGGGCCGGGACTGACTGATTCTCCGACCATAAAGTTTAGCATGCATGAATATCAGGATATGGGGATCAAGGTCGGCGATAAGGTATACATTGAGATACAAAAGACAGACAGCAGCGGCGGCATATAGTCATATAGTAATAACGGTAAGACATAGGACGCTTGGATTTAAATACAGAGGGGGTTAATACTAGCCAGTTGGAAGAACAGAAGAATAGCAGGATGCGAGTAGAACTAAAGGCATTTGTGCTAATACTTATCCACACACCCTTTGGTATTGAATTCTTCGATAAGGTGGCCAAATGGCGTGTTGCCAGATTTTATGCCAGATTTAACACGTATCTTATGCCTGCAATAACCGCACTTGCAATATTCCTTATCGTAGGTTCCCTTATGGTCATGTTTGCAAATGCCCAAGCAAGAGAAGGTGTGAGGGGTATTGGCCCCGCGGCTAATCTGCTCATCCCCGGGTTTAATCCGTATTTGCCGATAACTTATGGCTTGGCAGCCCTTGTTATCACCATTATCATTCATGAGGCAGGACATGGTGTTGTGGCCAGAGTGCATAATATTAGAGTCGATTCGACTGGAATTGTGCTTTTTCTTGGCATACCAATAGGCGCGTTTGTAAATATTGAAAGGGATGAGCTAAACAGAGCAACGCTGAAGCAAAAGAGTGCAGTCCTTACTGCTGGTCCGCTCAATAATATGATATTGGCAGGCGCTTGCCTGCTAGCAATGTATTTTGTAGTGTCTACTCTTACTCCTCTTCCACCTGACCCTAATGCTCCACAATTTGGTGTAATGGTAGTCAGCGTAAACGGTGGGTCTCTTGCTGAATCTATGGGGATTGAGGCCGAATCTGTGATACAGTTCGTTGCAGGCCAGCAGATCATGTCTCTTGATGATTTGAGCGAGAGCCTCGGGAGTAATCTTGGCAATACGGTCGAAATAACTTGGGTGAACAAGGCTGGCGACACTATAGTGCGTCAGGTAACGCTCCCTCCGGCGGTAGAGCCAGGCAGGGGAACGTTGGGAGTTAGTGTCACCGTTCTATCACGTGGCCCGCAAGAGGTCCTTGACACGTACAAGAACCAGTTTAGCCAAAATCCACTAGCTATTCTTCTTCCACCAACATTTCAACAGGGATTTGTCCCCTTCTCTGACCTAATGGCTCCAAAGTACACTTCAAGCGTCTTTGGAGATAGCTTCGCTCCTGTTGCCAACATGCTATTCTGGCTATGGTTCATCAACTTTAACGTCGGCATATTCAACGCGCTGCCATTAGGTCCACTTGACGGCGGTCAACTGTATGGTGCATTAATAGAGAATAAAGCCAAATCCAAAGCGATTGCAAAGAACGCAAATATGCTCTTGACCCTTGTGATGGCCGCTATTGTGTTTGCGGTGCTCGTGCTTCCATACGTAGTATTCTAAAAAAGCACTATGCTTTTATAATGGAGTCACTGATATAGTATCGGCTTATTACCGCTTTATGCCTTACACGATTGATTGTAACCCGGAGGCATATACAGTTGGAATATAGTCGGATGAGCGATAATGGAAGAATTTGAAAAGAACCAAAAGGTTGGCGAAATAATAACTCAAGCAGGGCAGAAGACAATCTCTACTCCTTCTCCTAGAAGGATTAGATCAGCAGCATCAGCCACAAGAGCAGCAGAAGACGTCGACAATGGGATCACGAAAGTTACGACTCAATGTGAGGAGGCGGTAAGCAGAATAATACTCAAGTCTATTCCTTCTGATTCTCAGATAACATTTGTGAGGTTTGAAGGTCCTAACATTGCACTTTATACTAAGAACCCAAAGTTTGCACTCACCGAACTGACTTATTTTTTGTCATCTTTGTCAAAGACTTTGAAAAAGAGGTTCATTATTCGCACTGACCCGTCAAGCAGGCTGCCAGAGGACCAGACTAGACAAGCAGTGGTAAAATTGCTTCCAAAAGATGTGCAGGTATCAGCAATATTTTGCGATGATGCAACAGGCGAGGTGGTTCTTGAAGTAAGCAAACCAGAAGCAATAGATCCTAACATGCTCATTCAAATTGCCCAATCAACAGGCTGGATAGCACACACTAGACGCTCGCCTCATATTCCCTCATCTAGCATCAACATGCTGCACTCCACATTAAAAAGCTCTGCAAAAGAAAGGTCAGAGTTTCTGCAAAAGCTGGGCAAGCGCGTATTCAGAGAACCTCTCATAGTTAGCAGCGTCAATGGGAACGATACAGCACCTCGTCGACAGCACCAGCAACAGCAGCATCAGCAAACTACTACTATTACCACAACAACGACTACGAGCGAGCCTCGAACTAATAAGCCCCAATCGTGGTCTACGAGCAGAGAAGAAGTTATGCTGTTTTGCCTTGGAGGGGTCAAACAAGTAGGCAGATCCTGTTTTGTTGTTGTCACACCAGAGACCAAGGTGATGCTTGACTGTGGCATAAATCCCGGAGAAATGTCCGGGCTTGATGCTTATCCTAGGCTTGATTGGTTCAACTTTGACCTTGACGATTTGGATACAGTAGTGATAAGCCATGCACACATTGATCACCAAGGCTTCCTGCCTACACTTTTCAAGTATGGCTACAGGGGACCTGTCTACTGTACT
>JALYGW010000179.1 GCA_030776915.1 Thermoproteota archaeon | reverse complement strand
TAGGAGAAGAGATGCTTTACGCCGTGGTCAAGGAGGACGCTGGCTATATGATTGCCTTTTGCGACAGCAAGGGTATTGCAAAATCAATTGCGCAGTGGTTTTCAGAAGATGTAAAGAATGAGATTATCACTAAGATTAAGGCGGAGCAAAACATGCAGGAATACTTTGGGAAGCTATCACTCCCTATCTAGCCCAGTTCATTACGCCAATTTTTGCTGTTGCCTCTGTCTGTGGTCAGACTAACACTCTCTCTAAAGGGCTAAATGAGGCTAAGGGTGCCGATCCGTAGTAAAAATAACTTGAGTGCAGCCAATCTGATAATAAATATTGTGATCCGATCACAAGAAATGCAATTGATTGCAGAATATTACCCTATCTATCTTTGCGTTTTTAGAAAAGAATTCGCAAACCTATCAGGGATAGTTAGATTAGGTTAGATGTGCTCTATTCTAGGATATATACATAAGCACAATAATGCTGGCTGCTATGATGATCACAATCATTGAAATGCAATTATTACTATTTTACTAACACAATAGACCGGTCAAATAATAATAATCGCTGTGACAAGATTCTATACACGCAGATATGGCTTTTATACCGAAATAAGCTTATGAGCTAACCTTGGCAGACAGGTTCGAGCAGGAAATAGAGACAAGGGGACATCTTATCGATTCGATGATACTGACAAGAATATTTGATGGCATCATGGATCTTCGGGGTGACTTTCAGGTACTTGAGTTCACCGTAGGTAAGAGAAAGAGCGATCCAAGTTACGCCCGGCTGCTGGTAAAGGGGAAAAGTAAGGAACACCTTGAAAGCATACTTGAACAGGTATACAGAGAAGGCGCTCAGCCTGTGTCAGTGCAGGAAGTGAAGCTAGAGCCTGCTCCAAAGGATATGGTGATGCCGGACGACTTTTATAGCACCACAAACAACACAACACAAGTTTACTATGGCAACCAATGGATAGATGTCCATAATATGATGATGGATAAGTGCATTGCGGTGGACATCCAGCGTAAGGCAGCCGAGTGTAAGATGGTGCGCGACATTGTCAAAGATGACATGATAGTTGTAGGTGAGCGGGGCGTCAAGATAATCCCACAGGAGCGCCCCCGAGAAGGCATTGACATTTTCCAGTTCATGAGCAGCGCAAGTTCTAGCGAGCGCCCCACACAGCACATTGCCCGAAAAGTTGCAAGCGATATTTACAATACAAGGAAGGAAGGAGGTAAGATAATTGTGGTGTCAGGGCCGGTGCTTGTGCACTCTGGTGCAGTTGATGCACTCGCCTCGTTGATCACGATGGGATACATTGATGGCCTTCTTGCAGGCAACGCGCTGGCAGTGCATGATGTTGAAAATGCGTTGCTTGGTACTTCGCTTGGCATGCGTGTGAATGACGGCACACTTGCAGTTAGAGGACACCGTAACCATATGCAGGCCATCAACGAGGTTTTCAAAGCTGGAGGACTCAAAGAACTGGTTGAAAAAAGAGTTCTGAAAAGTGGCGTGATGTATGAATGCATAAAGAACCATGTGCCCTTTGTACTTGCAGGCTCTATACGTGACGACGGTCCCCTACCTGACGTAGTCACAGACGTTGTTGAGGCACAACGTAAGTACAAGGAAGTGATTAATGGAGCCAAACTGGTGCTGATGTTATCCACGATGCTGCATTCTATCGCAGTAGGAAACATGCTATCTGCCTCAGTCAAGGTAGTGGCAGTCGATATTAGCCAGCCTGTGGTGACCAAGCTCATCGATAGAGGAACTGCTCAGGCAATTGGCATTGTAACGGACGTGGGAGCATTCCTGCCTATAGTTGTAGAGCACCTAAAGGAGATTGCTGCAGCCGAAGAAAAAAGTAACGACTAAAATAAGTAACGTGCATAAATGAATATTGTTGTATGATATACAAGCCTAATTGCAAAAAGGACTTGATACCTGAGCAGTACGAAGTATTCTGAAATAAGGGCACTGAACCTTCATTTTGAGGCAAGTACCACTACTGCAAGGATAAAGGCATTTACAAGTGTGTCTGCCGTGGCAATAATCTATTTACCTCCGACACCAAATTCGATTCTGGCACCGGCTGGCCAAGCTTTTGAACTCCAATAAATGAAGCAAGTGCTAAAGAAGACATAGACAAGAGCTACAGTATAATAATAACTGAGGTCATATGTGCTAGGTGTAGTGCCCATTTAGGGCATCTATTTGACGATGGACCAGAGCCAAGCCGCCTGCGCTACTGCATCAATTTTCTGTCTCTTTCGCTAGAAAGGGAAAACGAGAGCAAGAATATGATTGAATGAATGAGTAGGCGATACAAAGATTTCTTGAAAGTATTATACAACAGCTGCCTGCTATAGCTAGTCCAAGAATACATTTGGCAATAGGGCTAAATGTATGTGCCTCTCTCCTCTTCCTCCTCTTTGCAGAAGGCGAGAAAGCGCTATAACGGTCATCAAGAACTCTTTAGTAGAGGTTCAATCGACAATTCCTTATTATTAGTGTGCATGTGCAGTAGCGGAGTATGCTCAATCCAATTCTGTCAATAGGTCTAGCATTGATGCTTTTATTTGTATTAGGACATAATTTTGCAATTGCCCAAGAAACAGAGATTACAGGGCTAAGACCATCTGTAAATGACAACAGCCTTACAGTTGAGCAAGTTGCTGGCGGACTGATATCTCCAACCGCGATGGCTTTCTTAGATGAAGACACCATACTGGTGCTCGAAAAAGACAATGGCAGAGTAAGGGTGATCGAAGACGGAGAGCTTCAGCCGGAGCCACTCTTTGATGTAGCAGTTGCAAATGACGGCGAAAGAGGAATGCTGGGCACTGCTGTTTCAAGGGAAAATGATACAACTACCTACGTCTTTTTGTATTTCACTGAATCTGGCGGAGGAGTTGACGGTGATGATATGCAGGGAGTGCCTCCTGCAGGCAATCGCCTGTATAGGTATGAGCTGCAGGGAAACCAACTTGTAAATCCAATGCTCTTGCTTGACCTGCCAGCCCTCCCAGGACCACGCTACAATGGCGGGCCCGTACTTATTGGTCCAGACAACAATGTCTATGTCATCATAGGCGATGTCGAAGGTCATACTACCATGGTGCAGAATTTTGAAAACGGTCCGGGGCCAGATGGGACAAGTGGGATACTAAGGATCGGTAAAAATGGAGAGGTTCCTGAGCCTATCATCGGAACTGGCGCCTTTGCCAAATACTACTTTGCATATGGGATACGCGGCAGTCATGGTATGGACTTTGATCCAATGACAGGCGTACTGTGGGATGCTGAGAACGGCGCACCGTTTGTGGATGAGATCAACTTGGTCAATGCCGGCTTTAACAGCGGCTGGAAAATAGTGCAAGGAATGGTGCCGCCAGACTACAACCTGACAGACCTTGTGATGTTTAACGAAGAGAGTCACTACAGCAATCCCGAGTTTACATGGACAGAGCCAGTTAACCCAACAGCTCTTGAATTCCTTAATTCAAACGCACTCGGGCAACAGTATGAGAACGATATGTTTGTAGGCGACATCAGCAATGGTGCAATCTATCGCTTTGAGCTGAATGAAAATAGGTCAGCATTTATCCTTGAAGGCGCGCTGGACGATGCAGTAGCAAATACTCCTGAAGAAGCAAAGGATGCTATCTTTGGTACAGGCTTTGGAGGCATAACTGACATTAAGACAGGCCCTGATGGCTACCTGTACATCCTGTCGTTTGTAGATGGCACACTATTTCGAGTCATTCCTGCTGTCGATGCGTTACAATCGAATACAGTAGTAGCAGGAGGTACTGCTGACCTGACTGTCAGAGCGGCGGATCTCTCCGGCAATACAATAACAGGAGTATATATTGTCATTGAAGCAACCAATGGAACCACTCTGATGGAAGGACACGCTCCGCTGACATTTACTGGAACAGTTGGGTCTACCTACACTGTTACGGTTCCTGTTCTAGGCAACATGGAATTTGACCGGTGGGATAATGGAGTTGCAGACAGAACAAGATCCATAATTCTCGGCCAAGGCGATACTGCCATTACAGCATACCTAGATGTTGAATCAACATCTGCTAATGCTACAATAGATTCACGCACCATCATCATACAGAGGTTTGCCGATATTGTAGACCAAGACAATTGCTTTGATACAGAGGATGCAGGCAGGCTGTATATGGTTATTGGCAATGTAATACAGAACATGTTTTTTAGCGAAAGTGAAGGAGGCAGCAACCAGCTGCAACAGGAGATAGCTAGGCTTGTTCAAGATTGTCAAGTTGTTAACGCCGGCCCCAATGAACTCAATCCAGGCAACCCCACTAATACCCAAGAGCCAAGTGAATCAAACAGCGAGGAAGCTGGTGATGATGAAGAAGATGAAGATGAAGAAGAAGAAGCTGCTGGTGATGATGATGAAGAAGATGAAGAAGAAGCTAGTGGTGATGAGGAGGAGTAGGGATTACAGGAATCGTAAGTAGTGGCTAGTCCTCTTTCAACTTTTTCTGTATCATCTCTAGTGCAACCTTTGGGTCTGCCTTGCCTTTTGTGATCTTCATGACCTTGCCAAGCAAAAAGTTTGCAGCATTGGCATTGCGTCTTGCATCCTGAACGGCTGCCTGCTCCATCTGGAAGACTGACTGAACTGCCTGAGCCAGCACACTCACATCATCAATTCTGCTGGCATGCATCCTTTTCGCCAATGCAGAAGGCATCTCGCCTGTCCTTACTACTTGACCAAGGATTTGCTTCGCAGTGGCTCTGTTTATCACATCCTGATCGACCAGTCTTGCGAGATCAGCGATATGCTCTGGCCCTACTTTGAGGCCTGCAAACAGCGAATGCTCTTCTTCTTCTTCTTTTTTCTGTCGTTCATCTATGAAGCTCATAAGATCAGTAACTATCCAGTTGGCTATCTCTTTTGGTGACAAGTATGTCATAAGAGTGGACTCAAAAAAGTCAGCAAGCTCCTTGTTCCCTATTAGCACTTGTGTAATGTGGGCTGACAGGCCATATTTTGACATAAAACGCTCCTTACGGGTGTCTGGAAGCTCTGGCATCGATTGCTTGATAAATGAAACAAACTCGCTTCCAAGCATTACTAGGGGGATGTCCGGCTCTGGGAAGTAGCGGTAGTCTTGCTCCTCTTCTTTTGTCCTCGATCCTTTTGTTACTTTTCTTGCATCGTCCCAGTGGCGAGTCTCTGACCTAACTTGAATCTCGCGGGACGTCATCGTTCTCTGTCTTGTGATTTCATAGCGCAATGCCTTTTCCACATCGGCAAATGAGCTGATGTTCTTTATCTCCACCTTATTGCCCCCCTCAATCGATACATTGGCATCGCAGCGCACAGATCCTTCAAGCTTTGTGTCGCATACCCCAAGATGTTCTATTATCGAAGTTATCTTGTCAAGGAATATCCGCACATCCTTTGGGTCAGCGAAGTCCGGCTCTGTCACTATCTCAACAAGTGGTACGCCTGCTCTGTTGTAATCGATCAAGACATAAACGCTGGTATCCATACTACCGCTCGCATAGACAAGTCTGCCAGGATCTTCTTCCAGCTGTACACGTCTTATTCTTGCGTCCTTGCCATTACCGTACTCGAGTTTGCCGTCTACACCAATGCTCGTTATACTGTATGCGTTGTACTGTGTCAGCTGAAAGTTTTTGGGCAAATCAGGGTAAAAGTAATTCTTACGGTAGAATGCTATTTCATCCGGGAATTTGCAGCCAAGCACAAGAGTGATCATTGCGGCAAACTCAACAGTCTTTTGGTTCAAAAGCGGTAATGTTCCCGGCAGCCCCGCACATATAGGGCAGATGTTTGCGTTTGGAGCTTTTCCCCTGTAGTCCGAACTACATCTGCAGAACAGCTTGCTCTTGGCACCTGTGAGCTGACAATGAATTTCAAGCCCTATCTTTGTAGTAGTAGCCATCACAGCTCAGGGGTCCTTTGCACTTTTGTAGCTTGCTCAAACAAATATGCCACATCAAGCATAGTCTGTTCGGCAAATTGGTCTGCCATTATCTGCAAGCCCACAGGCAAACCATCAGCAAAACCTGCAGGAACCGATATTGCAGGCATGCCAGTGAGGTTTGCTACAACTGTATCAATGTCGACAAGATACATCTTGAGCGGATCGTCCATTTTTTCGCCTATTTTGAAGGGAAGTATCGGCATGGTAGGTCCTATCAAGACATCATACTTCTTGAAAAGGGTCTCCATCTCACGCTTTAGAAGCGAGCGCACCTGGTGCGCCTTCAGATAATACTTACCGTAATATCCTGAAGAGAGCACATACGATCCAACAATTATCCTCCTCTTTGCCTCATCCCCAAAGTTGCTGCGTGCCCTAGCAAAATAGCTGTTCCATTCGTAGCCTTCGGGGTTCATATCAAAGCCGTAGCGGATGTTATCGTAACGTGCAAGATTGCTACTTGCTTCTGCGGTTGCGATTGTATAGTAGGACGCAAGCGCATACTGGACTGACGGAAGAGACACCTCTTCGTACTTGCAGCCCTGCTTCTCCAGTGTGTCTGCAGCTTTATAGATCATCTTGGATACTCCAGGGTCTGCACCTTTAGTGAACTCTCTGATAAGACCGACACGTAATCCTTTTCTTTCTTGTAGCGAATATGTAGGTTTACTGCTATTGGTCGTAGTGTGATCGTTTTCATCGAACCCGGCAATCACATTTAGAATCGAAACTACGTCGGATACTGTCCTGCCAACAGGCCCTATCTGCTCTAGGCTGTTTGCGTAGGATACAAGCCCAAATCTGCTCACAAGGCCGTATGTGGGCTTGAGCCCAACTACTGAGCAAAAACTGGCAGGACATCTGACTGAGCCTCCGGTATCTGAACCAAGCGATGCGGCGCATTCAAGGGCAGCCACGCTTGCTGCGCTTCCGCCTGACGAGCCACCCGAGACCCTGCTGACATCCCATGGGTTTCTAGTGGGGCCGTATCGGCTAAACTCTGTAGTAGAACCCATTGCAAACTCATCGAGGTTTGCCTTGCCAATTATGATTGCACCGGCAGCCATCAGTCGCTTGATCACTGTTGCATCGTATGCCGGGATATAACTTTCAAGCATCTTTGAGGCGCATGTAGTTTTCATTCCTTTTGTGCAAATATTGTCCTTAATGCTCAATGCGATTCCTGCAAGCGGGCCACTTTGCTCGCCGTCTCTGATCTTTTTATCCAACCTGCGTGCTCTATCAAGCCCTTCTTCCTTGTTAAGTGTGACAAAGGCGTTTACCTTGGGTTCTACTTTTTCAATCCTTTCAAAGAGCTGGGAGATATATTCCTCAGCAGAAAATTCCATGCTTTTGATGCCTTGGACTACCTGCCCTGCCTCAAGAGTATAGATCGACAATTCAGACCATCCTTGGACCCTTCACAAAGCCGTCCTTCCTGTATCCTGTTCCAAGCACAGCGTCTTCGAAATTCTCCGGAGTATCTTTCCGAAGTTCTGAAAATTTCTTTTTCATCGCTATTGGTTTGACCTGCTCAAGTGGTATTGTGTCCAGCTTGTTCAAGTAGTTGATTATCTCTTCTATCTGTGTGGTATAGCGCTGTAGCTCTGCGTCTGACATCTCGAGCTTTGCAAGCCATCCAATATGCTTTACTTCTTCTCTTGTAACTATCATGTTATTATCATGGCGCCAGCCTATCTATGTCTCTTGGATAAAGCGTGACGTCGCGGATATTTTCGACTTTTGTTAATGCCATTATGAGCCGCTCAAGGCCAAGACCAAAGCCAGCGTGAGGTGGAACTCCATAATCAAATACCCGCAGATGGTAGTCAAACGCTTCAGGCTTCAGACCCTGCTTTTTCATGCGCTCCACCAGCTGATCTTTGTGGTTTATTCTGGTGCTGCCTGATGAAACTTCAAGTCCTCCATACATCAGGTCAAATGATTCGCATATCTTGCTGTCTGCAGCGCTTGGCTTGATATAGAACGGCTTGGCCGAAGTTGGCCAGTCAATTATGAAGTAAAATTCATTGAGGTGTTCATGCTGTATGCTCTTCATAATCTGTGGCGAAATGTCGTCTCCCCACTGTATGCGCTCGCCAGCCTCCTGCAGTCTATCAATGATGTCAGAATAACTGTACTTTGAAAACGGCAGCTCCATAGACGGTAGCTGAAGCTGCAAATACTCCAGATCATCTTGATTCTTTTCTTTTAGTGTATCAACAATCTTTAATATCATCCTCCCAAGCAGCGACATGCTATCATTATAGTCAACAAATGCACGCTCGACATCGATTGAAATTGCCTCTGATAAATGTCTGTTGGTGCGGGAAGGCTCTGCGCGAAAAATAGGCCCTATTTCAAATACGCTTTCAAATGCCATTGTTAACTGTTCTTTGTATAACTGAGGGCTCTGCGCAAGGAACGCTTCTCTGTCGTAATAGAATATCGGAAAAAGTGCTGCCCCTCCTTCTGTTGCAGTAGCTATCATCTTAGGCGTATTCACTTCGATGAATTTCTGCTCTAAGAGAAATGCCCTGACAGAATTGAGCACGGTCTGACGTATCCGAAATATCGATCCAAGATAATTTCG
The DNA here is from genome assembly GCA_030776915.1 of Thermoproteota archaeon. Classification (GTDB taxonomy): domain Archaea; phylum Thermoproteota; class Nitrososphaeria; order Nitrososphaerales; family Nitrososphaeraceae; genus Nitrososphaera. Next base: position 2,244 of record JALYGW010000179.1, on the reverse strand, counting down.
TCGCAGATCAACTGCACGAAGATCAAGCCTAGTATCAATGCCTACAGTTGACATCTTACTCTGAACAAGGAAAGGCGCCGCCTTTCTTGCTATTGAAAATACCCTGATCTCAATTGGCACTATTTCAGCGCCATTTGGAACCTTTTCCTGCGGCCTCACCTTGCCGCGCACAGCAATAGAGCTGTGTTCCTTGACCTCTTTGGCCAGTTGGAAAAGCGAATCACTGCATTCACGCTTCTTTACTGTGATCTGGATTTCACCGTACATATCCCTTAATATGATAAACTGTATATTGCCATGATCTCTTATACTGGCAACCCAGCCCATGATAATGACTTCACTGTCGCCTCCTATAGAGAGGGCTATCTCCTTGGAATAGTGAGTTCTTCGCCAATTTCTAAGATCTTCTTCCTGCAGCAATTCGTCCAATTAAACAGGGGTATATCGAAGAGGTTAATTTAACCTTACCAGCAACAGTGTGTATATATGTGTGTGATGATAGTAGTGGTGGCTAGCAGCAATGAATTGGGCGGCTAGCCCAAGATTTCTTTTACAATGCTGTCGAGCACTCTGCTGATGGCTTGCTTTTTGACAAAGCCAGTCACAAAGTGAGGCTTGCCTCCGCCACGGCCATCTACGTCAGCAAATTGCTTAAACATTCTGTTCAAGTCGATCCCTTCTATTTTTTCAGAGCAAGCGAAAACTATATTTGCTCTTTCATCAGAGATGTTCGCAAGAAGGACTAGGGTATTTGGATTGATAATTATTTCACCTGCAAATTCTTGAAGTTGATCATCTGACAGGTTTTCAAATATCCCTTTTAGAAGCGTTACGCTACCATTTGTGACCGGCTGTATGCCTGCTAGCTTTTCTCGGCTAAGCACTTTTAACTTTCTAGCACTGATCTCATTTTCAGATCTGAGCTTTTGTACAGTATTTTCAACAGTGTTAATGTTGGCTCTAAGTTCATTGCAGACTCGTAATAGCTTGGACGACAAAGCGACAGCTGTATCCTTGGCTTGGCGGCCAACCACAAAGCCAACTTCGTATTCACCTCCACTTTTTGACAAGCGCGTGACTAGGAAAAAGTCGCATTCTTGCAGGTTGTTGGCATGCTCCATAGCGCAAGCCGCCACATCATGATTTTCGATTTCTACCACTTTAACCTCAGATGCTGCTGCTGTTATCCTTTCCTCGTTTGCACGCAAGCCAGGTATCTCACGTTTTGCTTCTTCAAGCGACGGAAATATACGTGCCGTTACTCTGCGGCCTTTGGCAATAAGTGAATTCACTTCTGCTTCAGCCTTGATGACCACATCAAGATCAAGTTGAGGGATCAAAATGAAGACGGTGTTGTGGCCGGAGTCTTTGTGCTCCACTTTTCTGACCTTCAGGGTATGACCGAGCAGTTTTTGTAGCGATCCAATGAAGGCGTGCTCTGCAGTGTGAGCTAGCCTATTGTCATTTAGTGAAACAATAGAGATGTAGTCCTAGCTTCAGCTATAAATGCTATTGAGAAGAAATTTTAATCTCCTGCAGCTAACTGGGAGATATTGGCTAGAAAGGCTGCTACTGGCAGTAAACTTACGATTGCGACGCTTGGCTCCCATTGTTCATTACAAGTTCTCAAGGGTGCGAAGGATGAAGGTTTTAGGACATTGCTTGTGTGCGAGAAACGTCGGCTGGGGCTATACTCAAGGTTTGAGTTTATTGATGAAATTGTCGAGGTTGGCAATTTTGTCGAGATCCTTGGGGATGCATGTCGCAACCGTCTCAAGCAGGCAGGCTCAGTGCTGATTCCTCATGGTACTCTGATATCTCAGATGAAAAGCGACGAAATTGAGAAGATAGACACACCTGTATTTGGCAACAAGTGGATATTAAGGTGGGAGGCGGACAGAGATCTCAAAGAAAAGCTGATGAAAGAGGCAGGCCTGAAGACTCCCCAGGCTGTCAGATCGAAAAATGAGATCAAGGGGTTATGCATTGTGAAGTTGCACGGGGCCGCCGGTGGACGTGGCTATTACCTTGCATGGGATCGCGAGAGCTTTGAAGAAGGTGCGAGACGGCTCATTGATCAAAAGATAATCAGAGGAGAAAGCGATCTGTACATTCAGGAATTCATCAGAGGTGTGCCAGTCTATTTGCAGTATTTCTATTCACCAATAACTGAAGAACTTGAGCTGCTGGGAATAGACAGGCGATATGAATCAGATATTGACGGCATCGGCAGGATCCCTGCAA
>JALYGW010000178.1 GCA_030776915.1 Thermoproteota archaeon | reverse complement strand
CTTCTTCATTTTCTGCAGCTTCTGCAGTCCTTCCAGGTCCCCATACAAAGTGAAAGTGCTCGCCATCTGCATGTTTGTGCTTGCCTATTACTTGATTGTTCTTTGGAAATTCTGTATCAATTGGCATTGTGATATTGTGATTGGTGTACAAATTTTAAAAGAGTTGTTGTTCTTGTCCTTGTTCTTGTCAACATTATCATGGTGCTAGTTGTCAAGCTTCATTTCTTTATAAGCAGTCCTTGAAGTTTTTAGAGTTCATAAACCTAGGAAAGTGGTCGCTATTGGAAATTAGATAATGTAGTATTACGTTTATTCAGGAAACTTTAACGACTTTATATTGTTTATACTACTGGGCAAGCAATTGAGCAAGTTAGTATCACATTGAAAACTGTGTAAAAGATTTTTCAATTGAAATGTATTAGAAAATCATCGATCGTTCTCGCCTAAACTTTTTAAAAGATGCCTACGAGTCGGCGGATGGGGTTAAAATGGAGAAGAAAAACTTACAATTGCCTGACGAAACAGTAAGAATGGACAAGGGGACGGTAGAGGTTGTGACTATCGGCAAATTGAAGATAGCCAGGTTTACCTATCAACCGGGATGGACTTGGGAAAAGTCAGAGAAACCATTAACCAATACTAATAGCTGCCAACTGATACATAATGGCTACATAATATCAGGAAGACTCAGAGCCAGAATGGTAGACAGTGGAAGAGAAGAAGAGTATGGTCTAGGCGACACCTTCTATATCACGCCAGGTCATGATGGATACGTGGTTGGAGACGAGGCTGCTGTCGGTCTTGACATTTCTTCTGTCACTAGCACATAAGGGGTCTCATACTAGTAATTTCACTTCTGTATCGCTGGATCAGCTTTAATTTTGCAGCTCAATCCTTCTCAAAACTTCGCTTGAGAGTATCATTATATTATGAGCTACGGAGTATACAAATAAAAAGAGTGGACCGGTAGAATTTGAGCTCTATTTCCATAGGTGACACTTTAGATAGGTAAATAGTATCCTCCTGAATTGCTAGGAGCAAATACGGGTCCAACTGCAGTTGAAACGCTTCTAGCTGCTCTTGGATCATGCGTAGCTAGAACTTATGCCGCACATGCTACTGCCCGTGGAATAAAAATAGAGGAGCTGGAAGTTGTTGACATCGAAGGTAAAATAGACCTAAATGGTTTTCTCCAATTGAAGCCTATTAGAGCTGGAATTGGAGGAGGAGGAGAAGATGATAGCAGTAGTGGCGACCACGGCAAGGAGGACAATGCCCATGGTCTTCGTGAATAAACGGGTGAAGTCTGATGCAGACGAAGAGGATCTTAAAGAAATTGCTGAAGTAACTAAGAAGGCGTCACCTGTCTACGATTCTGTGTCAAACCCCGTGAAGATAAAAAGCTCTGTTTCAAGGATGTAATAAGGGAGGACATATGTAAATATGTAAATGATACTTAAATACAGAGGCATCTAGTTGCAGCATGCAGACAAACACATCTGACCTTGAGCACTCTATGCTTCAGATGGGGTCAATAGCATTTATCGCAGGTCTAGTTATTTTCCTAGTATCTGCCATGTTGCATCCTTCCAGAGAAGACCCAACCAATCATCCACTCGTGTTTGCAGAGTATGCTCAAGATGATCTATGGGTAGCCTCACACATTGGTCAATTTGCCGGTGGAATGTTAGTTTTTGCTGGTGGATTTGTGGCTCTCTCTTTCGGTTATTGCACACACGGTCAGAATCTAGAATCGCCTCAGCGCTAGCATGGCTAGGTCTTGCTGTAACGATAGCGGCAGGAAGCTCCCTTGCAGTACTTCAGGCTATCGATGGAATTGCGCTCAAGATGGCAGTGGACACTTGGTATGCTACTGTTCCTGCAGGTGATGGTGAAGAAGAAGAGGAAGAAGAGGAGAAGAAAGTTGTTACCTTTCGAGTTGCAGAAGGGATTAGGTGGACTGAGATTGCAGCAAATAGCTTTTTCCGAATTCTTCAAGGCGCAGTTGGAATAATCTTTGGCGTTGCAATCGCATCTAGCGCCTTCCTTAGTAGGTGGATTGGAGCACAGGGCGTATTAGCAGGTGTTGCTACCATTATTCTTGGAGTGAGCGTGGTGTATGTAGGGTTTGATACTGTTGGGTTCCATAGAGGACACCGTCTCGACATTGACTTACTTACCTTGGGTAATCATACTCGGTATTTTTATGTGGAGAAAAACTATGCCTAAGAAGATGATCACTAGGTGAGATCTACTAGCAGGATGTGTCTATGTCATAAGACGCGCATCAACTTTTATATAAATCTCATCTTCATCATTGACATCCTGAATTTTTGCTCAGTTGTTATTATCATCATCTCTACGCCATTAGCCCCAACCACTGAATTTGGGGTAACCCGAGAAAGACAGGTATATGTCCTGCTTCTTATTTTACTGGCGTATGGTTAGAGGAAATTCTTTGATGTCTGTTTGAGTATCCTTCACAAAAACCATCCCCTTTACCCCATATACTGCTTCTTTTGCGGGAGATGCTATGGCAGTCATAGAAACATTGACTTCACCTGTCCTGGCGTCTTTGCCGAGAAATACTGGCAATTGTATAGGGCTGTTACTTATTGATAAATATGGCTCATAACCAGATGGCTCAATCGTCATCACTACTCTGGCATCATCAATTACCTTATCTTCAGAACTTTGCACATTGATCAAAATATTAGTACTTTCTCCAACTGCTATTTCCTGTTTATCTACTTCAAATGTCATAAACTTCACATTAGGTGCTTCCGGGTTCTGTTGGTGTTGTTGCTGAACAAAAAACTGTCCTATTATGACTGTAGCAGATATTATTGCTATTGCAACTATAGCCACTAGGATGAACATCTTCTTCCTGTTTTTAGGGGACTTTTCAGAAGGCGATCGTGATGACAAGCGCGGCGGTGCGGTCAAACAATATAATACGAAAGATATTGGATATGACAGATAGTAGCGTGCAATCTGCATGAATTCATATCCCATTTGAGTTCAGTGGCTTTGTCCATCGAGACATAAAGTTCAGATAGTCAAGGTTGCTTAACAAATCAGGTACCTATTATAGCTTAGCTATGATCTTTGCTTTTTTCCTTAGCAAATCTAGCCAGCCTCTAGTTTCAAGCCATCTGCTCTGATCCATATACAAAAACTCTTTCACAATTGCACAGGGAAATTGGGAGAGTGACAAGTTTGAATGGTTAGGAATTAATGTACGAAAATTCCACGACTAGGACTAGGCTGATCTTCCGATAATCAAAAGTCTGTTGATACTCATCTGAATGTATATATGTATATAGCAGAATCACACAAACAGGAAAGTTTAAGCTAACAGCGGTATATTCTCACTCATTCTATAAAAGGAGTTAAAACCCCCACGATAAAATCAAGGGTTCAATATCATATCCAAAAAACCCGGTTTGGGAATTAATGATTATTGAAAACCCCTTGTATATCAGGTGATGGAATCTAGCTCGATATGGCGTTAGGTGAAAAACTTTTTGAAGAGAGTGGTAATGTAACAGGGTTCAAAGTTACAAAGGTTCATCCAATAGAGGGAGTAACCATGGAAGTAAGCTTTACTTCTGAAATAAGGGGAATAGGCAGATTTCCAAATGGCAAAAATATAGGCTCAGGCACCGTGACTCAATATCCACATGGCATAGTTGATGCCAGCTGGCAGGGTTCACTGATGACAACTGAAGGTGGTGACAAATTCATGTGGTGGGCGCATGAAAAGAGCAAAGTGGTTGAAGGTGGAAAGGTCAAAGTACTAAGC
>JALYGW010000177.1 GCA_030776915.1 Thermoproteota archaeon | reverse complement strand
ACCCCAAGACAAGTTTTCTTGCTGTCCTTTCAGCAATAGAATGCCTTCGTTCGATATGCGATGATGTCCTAAGGATAGGCTCATAGTAGTTATGCTCTTCTTAGTTTATATTGGGTTTAGACTTGAGCAATCCCAAACATGAGCTACGGAGGAAGAAACGATAGCTTCGGTCCAAAGCCTGTGGAAACAGGCAAAGAATACGACGTACAGATCACTGAAATAAGCCGCAAAGGCGATGGGATTGCGAGAATACAAGGATTTGTTATCTTTGTAAAGGGAGGAAAGGTAGGTCAGAACGCGAAGATCCGGATTAGCCAGATCGGACCAAGGTTCGCCACGGCAGAAATCATCGACGGCTCTACTGCTTCACCAAACGAACCAACGAGTTAAGTTACTGCGCTCTGACAAACGTACGCAGTGACAATTTTTTTCTTATCGTTTTGATTCTTCACGTTCAACATTTATCTTTTCTACTCTTTGAGCCTTCTTTATGCCTGCCTGTTGAAGTGTTCTAATTAGTGAATGCAAAATGCGCAATACGAGAGTCACTAGCCCGTGCATCAAAGATTCCTTTTGTTTCTGCCACATGTACTGACGGTATCTCTTCGCTGCAAGCGCAGAATATTCTGACATGCTATATTAGCTGTCTGTCTCCATGATATAACGGTTAACCCGCCCAAAGAAATTTAGGTTGATTTGTTGAAAAGTCAACTCCAGATATCGATGCAGAACAATATAATCGCCATTATAGCTATTTCCTTTGTAACAGTGGGTGCATTGTGGGGTATAGGCAATCTAATGAATCCGGAGCCAGGCATGGATCCACCTGTAGAGGATGTTCTCCTCATAGCGCAGCGAAGCACATTTAACGATACCAACCCGGACGTGTACGTCGCCGTAAACGTTCCAACAAAGCTTGTTGTGCGAAACGATGACGCCGTAACCCATGATCTGAAAGTTGATGCGTATTTAAATGGCGGAATAACACCGATAAATACTGCGCCGCTGCGTGGCGGCCAGGACTTTCTCACAGCTATCGTAGCATCAAAACCTGGCACATACGAATATTACTGCTCCTACCATCCGCAGATGAGGGGACATATTATCGGTCAATAATCTCAGAGCGAGACTTCATTGAAAAAAATTCCTGTTCTAGGAGTATTATATTACTACTTGCAGTTACCAGATAGTGCTACTGGCCACTTTATTTCACTTTGTTAATAATAGGCAGAGAAAACAAGTTGAACTGTATGTTTTTTCTATGCCTTGTAATATTGAATTCTTGTCCAGGCTAACGATTGATGGACCTAAAATAATTACAATACAAGTTGACTTCTGTATACTTGGACAATCTAAGAGTTTCTTGTACCTTTAGGTAGATGTCCCAGAAATCTTGACTATTGTCAGTACATCTTCATCGGCTAGCTTGTGGTCAAGACCTACCTTTTGTCCTGCAAATTTTGCGCTCTTGCCCCATACAAGTCCGTAACGGAAGTTCTTGGCCATGTTTCGGTGAATCTTATTGCATACATCCTGTACAGTTGCACTATTCTTAATTATCAGGGGCTCTTTGAAATCAGTTTCACCTCCTTTGGGCCGCATATAAACTCTTATAAATCCAAGCCTTTGATAAATGGCCTCTTTTAGTACATCGATGTTAATACCGGTGTCTGCCGAGACAGCGATAAAGTAATTATTATTATTATTATTATTGCCTATTATCCCTGACTTGATTTCCTGGACAAAGCTTGCGTTGACAAGATCTATCTTGTTGAGCACAATAACTGATGGGAGATATATGCGGTTGCCATTTAGCGCGTCTATTAGCTGATCATCAGTAAGGTTTGGTTCCCTTATCATCAGTCGACCATTGTGCAAACCATAAAGCCTCATTATTTCCTTTATCAGTCTTTCAGAGACCTTGATGGGCACTTGTGCATTGACTGATATGCCGCCAGTTGATGTCTTTTCGATCAATATGTTTGGCGGCTGTTCGTCCAATCTGATACCGCCTTCAGCCAGCTCTTTTTTTAGCACGCCCAGGTGATGCGACTGAAAGACATCGAGTACTATCAAGACAAGGTCTGCGCTGCGAGCAACAGAAAGCACACGCTTACCAAAGCCCCTTCCGCCAGAAGCTCCCTCAATGATCCCCGGCAGGTCAAGCACCTGTATCTTTGCTCCTCTGTAGTGCAGCATGCCAGGGACAGCCGTAAGCGTTGTGAACTGATAGGACGCCACACGTGACCTGGCGTTTGTAAGACTATTGAGAAGCGTCGATTTGCCTACACTTGGCAAGCCAATGAGCACCACCGTAGCGTCACCTGCCTTTCTGACATCAAAGCCAATATTTTCACCGCCACTATGCATTGTCCTGCCATGTACATTTTCCTGCATCTCTCGTTTGAGCCGTGCTATCTTGGCCTTGAGCAGACCTATATGAAATTCCGTAGCCTTATTGATTTGAGTTCTATGTATCTGGTCCTGTATCTCCTTAATCTTCTCTGGGATGCCCATTGCTAGAGTCATTATCATTAGCGCTATGGCGATAAAAATTTTGTCTGTTAGAGCAACAATTTGCCCGCTTAGGTCAGCTCAAATCAACACGTGGACACAAAAAACCTTTCTTCTCCGGAGAGATGCTAGGATAGGATGTATAGTAGTCCAAAGTTTTTGCCTTTTTTAAGATTTTATTGCCTCGCTAGTATTGCTAAGCCTTTTAGTAAACAGCCGTGCAGGCGAAAGTATAACTAATATTATATCGATGATCTTTATATGAGTTTAGGCATACGGCTTTTAGAACAGAATCCCAGGCTGGTTTCAAAGTTTAATTTATATTCTGCAGCTTATTGAGACTGTCAGGGCTCCGGTGGTGTAGTCCGGTTAAGCATCTCGCCCTCTCAAGGCGAAGATCACGGGTTCAAAC
>JALYGW010000176.1 GCA_030776915.1 Thermoproteota archaeon | reverse complement strand
GCGTAGAGCTAAAGGTGCCAGTGATAGAGATCTGGTTATAGTGCAGCCAGTTGGCATCCAACAAAAATGTCTGTCCACTTGGCATGCCGGCAAAGACATTTATCTTGGAGTTCCTAGGAGAGAGCTTTGTCGCAAGTTCAAAGGCAACAGGGTTACTTGTCGCAATCACTATAATTCCTGCACCAGAAGAAGCTCCGGCAAAGTCAAGAACGTCAGGAACCGTTTCACGGGAATAAGCAAAGACTGCATCAGCGCCCATCGCCCTTGCCTTTTCCATTCTTAATGGAACCTTGCCGACGATTGCTACTCTCGAGCTGGATAATCTCTTGAACAGCTGAAGGTGAATGAGACCCATGGGTCCATCCCCTATTATCACAACAGAGCTTTCCTTTGCAACTGGGAGCATACGAGAATAGCTGTTCAGGCAGCACGCAAGAGGCTCTAAAAGGGCACCTTCTTCATCAGTTAGGTTGTCTGGCACTGGCACCAGGCCGCCCATTCTAATCAACTGCTCTGGTATTGTAACATATTGTGCAAAGCCGCCATCTGACGTAGAGCCTATCTCCATCAAGTTGATGCAAAGGTTGTAATCACCAATCTTGCAATATGAGCACTGAAGGCAAGGGATCAGGGGGCAAACTGCAACCCTTGAACCTGCATTTATAATCATGCCGTCGCCTGCCAGAATGTCGTTTTGTATTTCTCCACAAAGCTCGTGGCCTAAAATTACCGGGGGGAGCACCTTTCGATGACCATTTCTAAAGACGCGAGCGTCATACCCACAGACTGCGCAGGCGCTCACTTTGAGCTTGACTTTCCTGTGACTGATAGGTACTTTCTGCACAACAATGTTGTTAGGTGCATGGAAAACGGCAGCCAGCATATTCTGTTGATACTGTAAATTTGTTCTACAACCTAAAAAGCGTTACAACGCAGCTTGTCATAGTATAGAGAGATATGACAAGGCTATTTGAACCGCATATCCATATGTACTCTCGCACCACTGACGACTATGAGGCAATGTCTAAGGCTGGAATAGAGGTAATAGTCCAGCCATCATTTTGGCTAGGCAGCCCAAGGACATCGGTTGGAACATTTGAGGACTATTGGGAACACATGATAACTTTTGAAACGAAGCGGGCAAGAGACTTTGGAATAGAGCACTTTGTTTGCATTTCAGTAAACCCAAAGGAGGCCATGGAACGGCCGCTTGCCTTAGACGCTATGGAAGCCATGAAGAAAAAATATGTAGACAGGGAACGCGTAGTAGCTATCGGAGAGCTTGGGTACAATCTCATAAATGATCTCGAAGAGGAGGTGTTTGTAAAGCAGATGGATATTGCAGCAGAAAAGAACATGCTCATGACAGTTCACCTGCCGCACAATAACAAGCCGGAAGGCATGCGACGTATTGAGCTGATACTAAATAGCGAGCATGGGAAGCGCTACAAAAGGCACAAAATTTTGATAGACCATAATGTAGAAGAAACAATTGAAAAGACACTCGAGTTTGGCATGTGGGCTGGACTTTCAGTGTATCCTGTATCGAAGTTGTCACCGGAGCGTGCAATGAACATCGTCAAAAAATATGGCACAGAAAGAATAATGATCCATAGTGCAGCTGACTGGGGTCAATCAGACCCGCTCAGCGTTCCCCTTGTAGCAAGAGAGATGAGGAAAGCCAGTTTTAGCACCAATGAAATCGAGCGTGTAACATTCTATAACGCCTACGATTTCTTCAAGCAGTCGCCACGATTTACCTGGAAGCCGTAGTAATAATAAGATGATCAAGCTGGCATTTAGCACCAATGCCTTCAAGCGATACTCCCTTGAAGATTCAATAAGAGAGATTGCAAAGGTAGGCTACAGCGGCGTTGAGATCCTGTGTGATATCCCGCATGCATATGCGCCTACTTTTACAGATGATCAGATTAGATCGTTGAAGAAAACTCTTGCGTCGTACGACATGCAAATCTCAAACCTCAATGCATTTACACTGTACGCAATTGGAGATACGTACCATCCTTCTTGGATAGAGGATGGCAGAGAGATGCGTATAGAGCATACGATTGAATGCATAAGGCTTGCAAAAAAAATCGGAGCAAAGCACCTATCTACAGAGCCAGGTGGTCCAGTGCCACCACCACCACTACCATCATCACCACAACAACGATACCAAGATATGAGCCGGCTTGAAAAAATATTTCTAGATGGTGTGACAAGGGTAGCAAAAATGGCAGAGGAAGAAGACATAAAAGTGCTGATCGAACCGGAACCAGGCCTTCTCATTGAGAATTCAAGGCAGTTCAAGAACTTTGTGACAAAAATTAGTAACTCTAAGTACATTAGGCTCAACTTTGACATCGGCCACTTTTATTGCGTAAATGAAGATCCGTCCAAAGTCGTCTATAAATTATCAGATTATATTGAGCATTTTCACTTAGCAGACATCGCGCACACTAGAATTCACAACCACCTGATCCCCGGCAAGGGCTCAATTGATTTTCGTTCAGTCTTTGATGCAATGGATGACATCGGTTACCGAGGGTTTGTTACTGTCGAGCTCTATCCCTACCAAGATAATCCGGTAGACGCAGCAAAAGAGGCGTACAACTACCTTTGCAGCATAATGTAAGCCAACGCTTCAAAGAATACCTTCTGTTAATTAGGCTCCCAAATGTATTCACTACACCTTCTAATATACTGGCTGGCTACTTTGCAGCTGTTACAGTAATCGAAGCAGACAGCGTGCATTTGATTGCACTTATGGTTTCCTCAAGCTTGTTGTATATTGGAGGAATAGTTCTAAATGACTATTTTGACGTTGAAATAGATAAAAGAGAACGTCCATCCAGACCTCTTCCTTCTGGAAATATCTCAAAGACGCATGCCCTGGCCATTGCTATGGTTGCACTGTTAATTGCAAACATCATAGCCTTGGCACTAGGTCCTATAAGCCTTGCAGTTAGTCTAGCACTCACTTTTACAATAATTGCCTATGATTACCGGCTGAAGCATGGCCCTTCAGGTCCGTTTGCAATGGGTGGCGCCAGGTTTCTAAACGTGATCTTCGGAGCAAGCCCTGTACTGCTATACATCAATAATCATTCATATGCCATCGTAGGAGCCGCAGCAGCGTCACTATTTCTATACATTGTAGCAATCACAATCCTAAGCAAAAAAGAAGCAGGAAATGAAAAACCAAATTCCACTATAGCCTTTTTGATGGTATTTGGTGTTATTTCGGCTGTAGCTGTTTTAGGCTTGTTGCTGCAGCTGCAATGGGCCTTTCTTCTAAACCTCTCGATATTTGCTGCTGTCATGATTTTTACTTTCAAGCAGCATCTTACGAAAGAGTTGCCTTCAGTGCAAAAGGCAGTCAGAAACATGGTATTGTCCATAATAATACTTGATTCAGTATTTGTAACCGGGATAGCCGGCCTGCCTTATGGGCTAGCCACTCTGCTTCTCATTGCACCTGCCGTACTTCTGGCAAGAAAATTGTACGTGACATGATATGAACTTCTCTCGCGACTACTAAATAAGTGCTGATAATGAGATACATGGGAACATGATGAATTTAGAATATTTATCAGTTTAGAATAATATATGTTAGAATAGTTCTATTCATCTTTGTAATATTTTAGCTTTATACCCGCCACTACTTAGTATCTTTATAGTATTCGAAGGTAACCTTTCGTAGCAGAATTGATATGCCAATCTATGTCTGTTACTAAACTAATTACAAAATTGAACTTTTTTATCTATTACTTGAGTCGCTATTCAAGAGCTTATTGAACTAAGATACAGATATATTCTATATCTTTTTTTATAATAAGAGCAACCCTCTTGTTTAAATGTATGAAAAGAAGCAAATTAATAGTGATTATTCCTAAAGGATTTTTTATCACCGCTGTAGCGGCTATTCTCATTTTCTCTATGACTGGCATATCACATCAGCAGGTACAACCCCCCTTTGATGATGAAGAAGCAATAGAAGAAGAAGACGAAGAAGCAATAGAAGAAGAAGACGAAGAAGCAATAGAAGAAGATGAAGACGAAGAAGACGAAGCATGTATAGACTATGAAGAGGCAGAAAACACCATTGCCATTAACTGCGATGCTTCCTTTCTAGATGTTGTCGAGGCCATAAATGATCCTGAGATACTTGATGAGCTAGAAGAAGAGGAGGGTCACTATCTTCTAAACGCTAACCTGGAAGTAGCTGATGATGTAACGTTTGCAATGAATTCAAATGAGGATGGTGGTTTGCAATACCTAAAGAT
>JALYGW010000175.1 GCA_030776915.1 Thermoproteota archaeon | reverse complement strand
GGCAGATATGCATCTGGACATCCTGCCTGATCTGCGAATTTTCTGATATCTCTTGGAAGGGCGCCTCCCAGCTCGTATAGGCGTGGAACCATTGCCTCAAAATGGTTCCTGTCCTCTATTCTTGCATCCTCAACTATCTCCTTTATGCCTTCGCCTTCTAGACCTGTACAGTGCATTCTTAGAATCGTATAGTAATAGTACGTTGTGAATTCTGCGCCCACGCCTGCAGTGATCAATTTTATGAGCTTGTCGATATCGATACCGTTTTTCCTCAAAACTTCCAATGCCACGACATTTGGTACAACCCCTTTCGGACTTTGTGGATTTGACATATAAGCGAGGGCAATATATCGCATAAAAGGATTAGCTTGCTTTGATGATGAGTTTTTTTCTGGATTCAGATTCTTATTGATGGCATATGGTGCTTGATAGAACAAAGCGCTATTGAATAATACCATAATTCTGATTATACAGTAGTTTCTTGCAAGTAGTGATCTGCAATCTTTTAATGTGAGCCGCTCTCATAGAGAGAGAAACAATATTGCTGCCGGGCATCCGAAGCACCATACACTTTGAAGAATAATATTGTATACCTGTCGTGTAACAACGTGTTAGAGTTGCTCTCGTCAAGCAAGATATATGCCATGTTTTATCAAGTAGAGTATTGCGTGAGAAGACAACATATCCCCTTATGGGAAAGCACCAATTTTAGCCTGATGCTTGCTGCGAAATTTGCATATTGATTGGCAGAAAGACATAAAGTGCATTATGATATGGTTGAATCTAGGTCACACGAACGCAATGCCGAAAAGAGCAGAAATAGGCTTAGATTATATTACAATTACAATATATTCTTGAAGTTTGACGGTTCTATGCTGACATATATTGTAGCGCCAGAGGAGGAGAGATTAAAATGAAAAATCGTAAGCCGGTACTTATCATTGACGACGGTCCAGACTCTCTTAAGGCCATAAATCTTTTGAGGGAAAGGGATGTCGAATTTGTAGAATACGATATCAGAAAGTTTGCAGAGAGCTGCTGCGGGGACTTGCCGACAACAAATGCACCTTCTGTATTTGCTCCTGAAGGAGTATTCAAGGGACTAAGTGGAGTTGAGAAGTATGTCACTTCAGTAGCAGCAGCGCCCAAAAAGGCAATCCAAAGCGAGTCTGAGAGCGCCTATTGGTAGCATTAAAAAGGTACGTGAATGGGGAATGTGGCATTAGATGAGGCTCAGCGTAGCCATCAATCAACATCAACACATTTCCTTTCTCCTTCTTTCAAGATGCAAGTAAAAACCCCATCAGTAGAATAATATAATACATGCCAGCGACAGAGTCTCATGCCCGCCAAAAAATGGCTTGAAGACCAAGTATCGCTAGCTCCAATAAAGAACCAGACGATCGCGGTTATTGGTTATGGAATTCAGGGGCGCGCTCAGGCGTCTAACATGGTGGATTCAGGACTCAGCGTAATAGTTGGCCTCAGGAAGGGAGGCAAAACATGGAAACAGGCTGAGGCGGAATCTCACAAGGTTATGGAGGTTGCAGAAGCTGCCAAATCAGCTGACATCATTCATATCCTAATCCCCGATATGGAACAGGCTGACACCTACACAAAAGAAATCGCCAAGCATGTTACAGAGGGCAAGGCGCTTAGCTTTTCTCACGGAGCAGCAATCCACTGGAAGTGGATAATCCCGCCCAAGAACGTTGATGTAATAATGGTCGCCCCAAAGGGTCCGGGGCAGCGCGTTCGTGAGCTCTATCAGGAAGGATTTGGCACCCCCTCACTTGTCGCTGTTTACCAAGATCATACTGGCAAAGCATGGGATCGGGTCCTTGCTATGGCAAAGGCAATAGGCAGCACGCGCCCCGGGGTTCTACAAACCACGTTCAAAGAAGAGGTAGAGACTGATTGGTTTGGCGAACAGGTTGACCTCTGCGGCGGAGCCCATACAATGATGATGAACGCCTTTGAGACTCTTGTTGAGGCCGGCTACCAGCCAGAAGTCGCGTATTTTGAATGCCTTCATGAATTGAAGCTGATCGTTGACTTGGTGCAAAAGTATGGCATTGCAGGGATGTACAACCGAGTGAGTGAAACGGCAAGGTACGGCGGTCTTACTCGCGGGCCGTACGTCATGGACAACGAAGCCAAAAAGAAAATGAAAGAAGCGCTCAAGGAGATTCAGTCAGGTGACTTTGCTGAGGAGTGGGTAAGCAAGTACAAGAAAGATGGCAAGAACTCATTTTCGCGCTACATGAAAGAAATAGAGAATCACCAAATAGAAAAGATAGGCAGGGAAATGCGAAGAATGATGTGGCCAGATGCGCCTGAAGTTTAATCCAAATCCAATCTCTTTTCCATATTAGAGTTTGCAAACTATTTTTTTGTACTTGCGTTTCTCCTTTCGAAGCTATGTGCGGCTTTACAAAGTTGCACTGTATCCTCTTACCTTTGACTAGTCCCTATATGCATCTGTTGAGTCGTTACAAAGACCTTGGTAGAGCTGGGTACATATGGTACTCTTTAGACGTGATCATTACTTCTGAGGATTGGGACTATGGTGACGGAGTTGATAGAGGCTTAGAAGGATATGCATTTCTTTCTAATTGGGCGTGCAACAGAAAAAGAAGGAGAGACTATAATAATTCGCTTCTAAGAATTTCAGGAAGCGAATTCAACATGGTTAGTGCTGGTCGTGGAGTAGTGTATATTTATTTAGTATTAACGTTAGCCTCCCACAGTGCAAACCCGTTGTTTTCAGTGTCTGTGCATATTGCAAACCATCCGTAGCCAGAAACCTCTGTCTTTTGCTTTATCACTTTGCCTCCAAGTCTTTCAACCTTGTTGGAGTATTCTGTAACCGAATCAACTCCAATATAGATCATAATTGGTTCTTGAGGCATCTGCCTTTCCATCATTCCCCCACTAACTGTTCGCTGCTCACTACCACTACCACTACCACTACTACTACGATCTTTGTCGTTAGCGGTAGTGGAAAACATCCAGTACTCCCTTTGACCCGTACCAGGCATCTTCTCCATTTTCCATCCGAATAGATCGGTATAGAATTTCTTTGTTCTTTCCAAATTATCGCTTGGAATCTCGAAATGAACTATTGTAGGCATTCTCTAATTACCACCCTTCTTCTGCTATGCCCTGAGCCGATTAAATCCACCAGTGATCATTTTCTTTCCCTGTGTGATTAGCCCAAAGAACTCATTCCCAAGTGGTTCAATATTTTTGTCTTGCATCATCTTTGCGTATACGTCTTCACAATGCCTGTAGTCTCTAAAATATTGCTGCTCGATCCAAACTTCCTCCTTCTCCTCATCTTCGGCAGCGGTGGAGAGGACCTTATCGATGCTGTCCATAACGTCCATACCACTTTGTTTTGCAGAATCTATTGCAGCTTTGGTCTCACTCCTGCCAAGTTGGTAGTACTCAACTCTTGCGCCATGTTTCTTAAACCATGGAACGAATTGCTTCAGATTCTGTACAATGGCGTTATGGTTCTTTTTCGGCGCTCGGTAAAGAAAGTGCTGGAGATAATTTCCAGTCTCTTCTATTTCCATATTGGATTTAATTTTGTTTTCCATGGCAGCATACCTATACTAGGTACAATAAATACGGCCAAGGGAGTAAAAGTATAGTTAGTTGCAAAAGTCGCTCTCATAAGAAAAGAAGAAGGAGAAGAAGGACTTGTTGAAGCCCAAGCAATGCCCCAATTGCGACGAGTCGAACAAACCAGAATCAAAGTTTTGCTCAAGGTGCAAGTTTGTGTTGTCGTTTGACGCATTCAACGAGGCAACAAAAGAAACTGACGAATCCAAAAAGAAACTAGAAAGAAGAGTTGGAGGCGAAACAGAAAAATACTTCAAGCAAATGCTGCAAGCATACTCACAGCCTTATTGGATAGTGAATATGGGATCAAAACACCGGCAAGAATCATAACTTGAAATGTGGACAAAGGGTCAGAAAGCCTCTTTAGGCCGCAGCAATTGCAAGAGCCGAAAATGAGGCAAGAGAGAGGGAGCACCAACTAAAGTTTCAGCAGAACAAAAAAAGTCAGCTATCCTTTAGCCTATGCCTCTTTTTTGTTGAGGTAGAAAAAAGAAATGAAACAGAATATAATTTTTGGCGATTTGGATGTGTGAGTATAGGCTATATGGCAAGTAATTTTAGAGATTATCTACTTTTTCCTTTACCTTTTTCTTGTTGTATTCTGCGTTTGTATCATGTGCTGGGTCTTACATCTTCTTTGCAGCAGCCTTTCCTCCTGCCTACATTTCTTCTAGTACTGAAGACACAAGGAGGCAGACAGAAACGTCTTATCACGACCCGTAGCACTTATGGAAGTTACAGCCGCATACATTATCGTATTTGCTATCGATATTTTTAGAGTGTAAAAATGTTATTACCCGATGGCTCTGGTTCATCACACTAGAGGGAGACAAGAGGTCTCTCATGGGGAATTTCTATAACCTGAGAATCATCAAGCCTTTATTACAAGAAGAAGGACAAGAATCAAGCAATAGGACAAAAAACTAGTAGGAAGGACTACAATACTTCATGACAATACTTCATAACCTATAGCACATGAGTGTACGACTACAAGAAAGTAATTATGAGAATAATGCAGTTATCATACACACTAATTATAGAGTCTAAACTATAAAAGAAAGAAAGGAGAAGAAAGACGTAGAAAAAGAGAGAGATATATGTTTGTAGAGACCTATTTCCTACGCTTCTTTAATCTTTTCCCTGATGTGGTTAATAATCACTGGCAGCGGGGTACCTGGCCCAAAATTGCCAGTCACACCCTGCCTTTCCAACTCTTTTCTATCGCTTTCTGGTATTATGCCACCTCCAACGACTAGAATGTCTCCTGCACCCTTGTCTTTAAGAAATCTTGCCACCTTTGGAAACAAGGTCAAGTGAGCACCATTTAGCAGGCTCATTGCCACCACGTCGACGTCTTCATCGATAGCCATGTTGGCAATCTGTTCTGGTGTACAGAATAATCCAGAATAAATGACCTCCATGCCGGCGTCACGAAAAGCTCTACATATTACTAGGGCTCCTCGGTCGTGTCCATCTAGCCCAAGCTTGCACACAAGAACTCGTATTGGCCTTTTTTGCTGTTGCTGAGCCGACATTATTATTATCATGAGATTGGCCTTTCTGCTTAAAATATTTTTTTCAATTTTCATGACTAATGGTAAGGCAGGATGATGTTTTTCAATAGCTAAATAGGCTATGAAAACATGGCCTTTTCATACTCTTGCCGCATGTACCTCTCTTTACACCTCCAGACTATCTATGTATATATATACTGCACCTATACCAAGCCCCTGAAATGAAGCTATATTGCCAGCTTCGTGC
>JALYGW010000174.1 GCA_030776915.1 Thermoproteota archaeon | reverse complement strand
TATTATGCAGGCAAGGCAGTCAAAGACAGCTGTGTAGCACTTAACAGCATCAACAAACTAGACACTATACAGGCAAAGGCACTCTGTGCAGCAATGGGCACGTCAGGTTCCTGTGGCATGTTCACTTTTGGAGGGAAGGCAAAAGAAAAAATTTCCTTTGGAAAAAAAGAGGCCCAGGAGGTTATGGATGAGTTGAGCACTGCTGATGATGCCGACATTATCACCCTTGGCAGTCCTCAACTTGGTATAAATGAGCTGAAGCTGCTTGCCAAGCTTACTGAAACCAAAAAATTCACAAGACGCTGCATCGTCTTTTGTTCACGGACAATCCATCATAACGCGGTGAAGATAGGTCTTGCAGACAAGATCGAAAAGTCAGGAGCCCATTTTAGATGCGACTCGTGCATCTGTCTTACGCCATACGTTACAAAAGACAGGTACGATGCAGTGATTACAAACAGCGTCAAGGGAGCGTACTACCTATCCAAGTCCAATAAAGTAAAAGTTGCTCTCAAAGACATCAAGACAATTGCTGAGGAATATACACAGTGATAATTTCTAATTGTCGCAGAATTGTGGGCGGCACTGGTGAGGGAAAAACACTGTTCACTATCCAGCCGATAAATTTTCTTGCGATGGTCAATTCCAAGACCGGCACAATAACAGATCCGCTGCATGAGCTGTATGGCAAGTCAGTCAAAGGATCGGTACTCATATTTCCATATGCCATTGGAAGCAGTGTAGGTGCGTATGCAATATACTCCCTCAAAGAATATGGAAATGCTCCAAGTGCAGTTGTGTGTTCCAAAGCAGACATCACTACGGCCTCTGGTTGTGCCCTAGCCAATATCCCGGTTGTCGACTTGCCCAATGGAACACAATTATCTTCATTAGAGCAAGGGTTGCAGGCAAGAGTTGAGGCCGATGCCAGAAGAATCGTAGTAGGGTTTTCATAACCAGTCTGCTACAGATCCACTAAATACAAGCGAACCCCTTGGTGTTCTTGTTATCTCTGCGTACTTGAAAACCTTTTATTGGCGTAACTGAAATAGGGCTAGTAATTGGCAAGCTTTTGTCCCGAATGCGGAGGGGAGCTAAACTATGACCTTACTAGTAAGAATTTTATATGCAAAAGCTGCGGGCTCTTTGCTTCCTCTGAAAAGATAGACGAGTTGCGTGACAGGGCCAGGAGATCAAGAGAAGACCCCCGCAGAAAGCATCATGACGAATACCTTGACTGGTGGCAATCTTCAAAAAAAGACAAACGGCAAAAGTAAATACCAACGGCTATTTAGCGGCTGCGCTTGCAGCATCCGCAATATCCTTTTTTAAGGAAATCATCTGCTCCTCCTTGTTAGTTTTTAGAACTGTCATCAATTCTGCTTCCGTTATTTGAGGAATTCTGCCTATCTTGTTCGCTACTATATCCCTCATCCCTTCAAGGCTCTTTGCACGTATCTTCAAAAGCACATCGAACTGACCATACATTTCGTGTAACTCCAGTATTTCATCAAACTGTGATAGTGTGGCAATTACTTCATCGCCTGAACCTTCGTTAATATTTATTCCTATAAAGGCAAGATGATCATAGCCCAAGAGCACATTGTCTGTTGCAATCGTGAATTTACGAAGGATGCCAGCTGCCAGAAGCCTCCTGACCCGGATGTGTACTGTCGCATCGGAGATTTCAAGCTCCTTAGCTATATCCACAAATGGACGGGATGCATCTCGACTCAAGATATCCAATATCCGGAGGTTGACCTCGTCCAGCAAGTCGGATGGTAATAGCATGAAAAGAGTACAATCCTTCGATTTATTAACAATTCGTGCTCGAATGATTAATAACTCTTGGACTTTGCTAACAACCAAATATGCCTTGCTGTACCAAGTGTCAAAAAGAAGAGAGCCTCTACTACAGAGCACATTCTGGTGAATACCTATGTAAGAAATGCTTCTTGCGCTCAATTGAAAGCAAGGCTGCAAAGACGATTTCGAAGTATTCGATGATAGAGTATGGTGACAAGGTCGCAGTGGGAGTTTCTGGTGGCAAAGATAGTTTGTCTCTATTGTATGTCTTAAAGATGCTTTTTGATCAACATCCAAACAATGGCAATGAATTAGTCGCAGTCACGATAGATGAAGGCATCAAGGGGTATCGTGATGAATCGCTCCAGATAGTGAAGGACTTTTGCGCACATCTCGGTATAGAAAGCAAGATCCTCAGCTACCAGTCACTCTTTGGAATAGACATGGATCAGGCCATGATCGAGCGATCATCACAAAAAATGTCATCTTGTTCAATGTGTGGCACATTTCGGCGACGTGCAATAGATATTGCTGCAGAAACGGTACAAGCTAACATAATTGCGACTGCACATAATATGGACGATCAATTGCAGACATTTATGATCAACTTGTTAGCAGGCGATGTTGAGCGCATAGGCTGGATTTATCCAGAGCCTGTGCAATACACCCATACTGGCATGAAAAAAGTCAAGCCCTTTGTCGAAATTTATGAATACGAGATCGCATTCTATGCCCTCCAGCGCGACATCCCATTTCAGTCAGAGGAGTGCCCCTACATGAATGAAAGCATACGCACAGATTTGCGCGAATTTTTCAATAGACTTGAGAGGGATCATCCAGGCATAAAATACAACGCTTATAGGTCAATGACAAAAGTCTCAAAAGTTCTCCGCAGCAGCATGCCGCCTTCTCAAACCAAGAAGTGTTCAAGATGCGGACGCGTTTCGACAGGCGATATCTGCTCAGTGTGTAGGACATTAAGTATCTTATAGTATCCAACAAGCAAATATAGTCATTTTACCAAGGGTATACAGAGGCAGGGAGGATCGGGGTGCTAGCCGTGCCCCATACTGGAAATCGGCTTTATGCCAGGATCAGTAACTGCCGGGTAAATCCGCTGGCAGAAGGTACCCGCTTGCCTTGCTGAAATGAAACCATGCCGTGCTGGATGGTTATGAGCGGCGATCTACGCGAAGGCGGAGTCTCGACTGCAAATCGCCGAAATGGGTGAGGTCCGGGAGGGAGCAACCCTAAGGCGTCATAACCCTGCTAGCACGTCTACGTGGTGGATCTTGCAAGGCCTGAAAAGGGACCTTTTGCCAGCGGTGGTACCGGCAGGCTGCCTCCGATCTTTTATAGTATGATTTAAATTGAGTTCGCCAAAATCCTTTTTCTTATCTTGCCTATTGATCCCAATTTTCAGGCAAACAGGTTTCCTACCACCCATCATACGCTTAAGGTTTGGAAAAATGCGTCAAGTACCCTTGGGATTTATGGCACCGAGGTGGCAGTCGACTTTGATTCATGTATAGGCGACGGCGCATGTATTGAGGTATGTCCTGTGTATGTGTTTGATTGGCATGGCGAGGGTGCTGATAGGAAAGCTATGCCTGCAAGAGAACGCGACTGCATTTACTGCTTTGGATGCGAAGCAGTCTGCCCAAAATTTGCAATAAGGGTGACAAAGCGGCAAGCATGACAATCAGAATAGATGAGAAAAGGATTTTTGAAGTAGTAGAGCATAAAAAACCCAGATCAGTTGCACTAAATGGGCCGGAGGCCTTAATCCCAAAATTACAAGATGTAGCCGATCATATAACCGAAACATTTGGCATTCAAGTATATATCATAGGTGACACTTGCTGGGGTTCATGTGACCTTAACACGCACGCTGCAGATATGTTGGCCGCAGACATCCTGTTCAATATCGGCCACACCATTGCAATGGATACTTTTGGTCGGAAGGTCATGATGATAGACGCATTTGATGACATCAGCTTTGATGTTGTAGCCAAGAAGTGCGCAAGAGATCTTGTAGGAAAGTACAATACGGTCTCACTAGTAACGGACAGCCAACACCTTCACAAAATAGACAGTGTAAAAAAGATATTTGAAGATCATGGCTACAACATCATAATTGGAAGAGGCAGAGGCCAACTTCGTGACGCGCAGGTATTTGGTTGCGAATTTTATCCGGCCTATAATGTACAAAAGCAGGTTGACGCCTACATTTTTCTAGGACAAAGCATGTTTCACTCTGCTGGCGTGGCTTTGTCTACTGAAAAACCGACGTTCATGCTTGACCCATATTTTGATGAATATACTTTAGTAAATGAATTTGCTCAAGGCATGCAAAAGAAAGCACTGCTGTCGATCTATAAGGCTCTTGAGGCCAAGAAGATAGGAATAGTCATCGGCCTGAAGGAAGGCCAGTTTGGCCATGTGCGAGCACTCGAACTGAAAAAGGAATTTGAAAAATTGGACAAGAAGGTCCAGATGATAGCCTTGACAGAGATAACCGAGGAACGCATCCAGATTTTCAAAGGAATAGATGCTTTTGTGCAGGTCGCCTGCCCAAGGATAGGTACTGACAACCATTTCAAAAAGCCAATGTTATCAGTGCCCCAGGCCCTTTCGCTTATCAAGCTTCTCAAGAAAGAGCCTATAGATGACTTTCTCAAGGTTCAACATTGGCTCTAACTTCAACGGTGCTTCCTAGGTTATATTAGAATTTGTATAACTAATTTTCTTTTTGTTATAAACTTATGGGTAAGTACTATAGCAAATTGAAAAATATATAGCAAATAAATATAAATGACCTATATCTTACTCAAATCTTTTGCAAAAAGGGTCTGCAAAGATTATATAAATTTTGCAAAATCTAGTATTTTTCATGTAAAGAAATTGTATAAATCTTAAATAGTCATAATGCGTAATTGCTGCTGGTATATTATGACTAACTGAGGCGAATAATGCCTTAACTAGGACGTTAGTCGTCGTTACCAGGTGATAAGAAAAAATGACTTGTAAAGGTATATGTATACGTCACAAGGCTCAAAAGCCTGTTGGCTCAGGCAGGTATGCCAGCGGACAAAAAAGATGCCAGATATGTGAGATATTTATAAAGTGGGATGGCCTTTGGTGCCCATGCTGTGGATATAGGCTGAGGACTAAGCCTAGGAATTTGAAGTACAAGGCAAAACTGAGGGCGAGGACAAGAAAGCAAAATGAGCTCAAGGTGGTCAAGCCAATTACTGTTCGCATAAGATAGGCCAATGGAAAGCGAGCCGGAGGTTCTTGTAGCCAAGATCGTTAGCCCAAGCACTGCGCGTAATTTTTTTCTCAGTACCACCTTTTTCCAAAACGGTTGCTTTATTGTGATAACAGAAGACCAACCACGCATAGGCGCTGTTTCAATTGCTATCAGTGCGTCAAACAAGATTAGCACTGCTAAGGTTATACCAAGCAAGTACGATTCAATTTTTATCAGTACTGTGGCAGAGAAGGTATCATCCATGATAAATGGCATATCATTGGTATCCCTACACAGCAAGAGACAGCTTCAACTTGACGACATGAAGGCAATTATGGAAGAGGTAATGAATACTATCAGTAGCAAAAGATATGAAAAACAATAGCTCAGATTTGCGAGGCTTCTTGCTGATGCTTCAAAGTGAGAATGAACTTGTCCGCGTAAAGCGGGACGTTAATGCTGAATATGAGATTGCAGCAGTTACTGCAAGATTAGATCGCAAACAAGCAGTACTCTTTGATAAGGTGCGCGGGAGTAAGAGCAGAGTCGTGTGCAATGTTATAGCGACTCCCAGAAGGTTTTATCTTGCTCTTGGAGGTGCGTCTCACAAGGCAGATGAAGCAGATGTCAAGAGAAATATCCATGCTCGCGTTGCTGAAGCTCTTCATAACCAATCAGAGCCTACACGGACTCAGGGCGGCGGGCTATTTGAAGAAAACTCATCTAGAAGCTTGTACGACCTTCCCATAGTAACCCATTTTGAAAAGGATGCCGGACCATTCATTACATCCTCGATAGTATTTTCGGAGAACCAGGAAAAGGGCAAGCAGAACCAGTCGACCCACAGGCTCCTGCGCCTTGATGATCATCATATGGCAATACGCATGGTAGAGGGCAGACATCTTCATAAGTGCTTCACTTACGCCCAGGACCATGGGGAAGACTTGAGAATTGCAATAGGGATCGGAGTCCATCCTGCAGTTAATATTGCCGCTGCATATCAGGCAGCATATGGTGTCGATGAGATGCATATAGCCAACTCCCTTCTTGAGGGCAAGCTTATACTCTCAAAGACAAGCTATTCGCAGCTATATGTGCCAAATCATACCGAGATCGTTCTTGAAGGAAGGATCCTAAATGACAAGACACATGAGGAATGGATGGTCGAAATGCTCCGCACATATGATTTCAAACGCAAACAGCCAGTGTTTGAGCTTGAGAGGATAATGCTCCGCAAGGATGCCATCTACCATGATATCTTGCCTGGCTATGCCGAACATCGCCTGCTAATGGGCTTGCCGGTTGAGGCAAAAATGTATGATCATATTAAAAATGTGGTGCCTACCACTCAGTCCGTACACCTTACAGAGGGTGGCAGCAACTGGCTATCGGCGGTAATACAGATAAGGAAGCGTTTAGAGGGAGAACCTAAGAATGCGCTCTTGGCGGCATTTACGGCTCATCCCTCCCTCAAGATGGCGATAGTGGTAGATGACGATATCAACCCTACCGACCCAATTTCAGTAGAGTATGCAATCGCCACAAGGTGTCAAGCAGACAGAGACTTTATCATAATTGCAAATGCAAAAGGATCTAGTCTAGACCCATCAAGCGACCAAGATAATTTACTTACTACGAAGGTGGGCATTGACGCAACTGCAACTATACTCAAGACAAAAGAGAGGTTTGAGATCGCCAAAATTCCGGGAGAAGAAAAAGTAAATCTTTCTGACTACCTTTAGACCAGGACAAGAGATTAAATAACCTCTACAATATAGACAATAGGGTAGTAGTAGTAGTTATGAAGCCCAATAATTATGCTATGAAGGACTGGCATCTTGAACATGTTGAAAAGGTGATAGTCCGTTTTGTAAAGGGCATTTCTCCTGATGCATCTTCTTTTGAAAAGCGAAACTACAAAAGATATAGCACAGTCTCAAGCTGTGCCAAGCAAATTGAGTATGACATAAAGCATGGAGTCTCAACAGATGAAGTACTCGATGTTGTGAGAAAGATAAGGCATGATAAGAAGTTTCATGACTTACAAAAGAATCCAGAATCTCTACAGCGACTCGATGAGCTTGAAAGGCAGATTTCTGTTCCAAAAAAAGTGACTTCGGTGTGGTATTAGGAAAATGTCTGAACACCATTTTACGGACGGTAATCTCCTAGTTCTATATGCTATACACAAGAGCAAACTGGTAGCAGCCGATGGCGATGTCCCAGATTATATCAAAGAGCGCATAAAGGTCAGCCTTGAAACCTATGGCATGATCATGAGGTCAAGGCCAGACAAGCATAAGACTATGGTCATGATAGTAGGAGCCCCCAGGCCGGCTGAAAAAGTAAAAGAAGAACTAATCAATGGAGGAATCAAGGACGAAATTATTGCAATAGATACTGACTCGCAGAACATGGCTCAGACCATCAGCAGAATAGCAGATATGATAAAGACCAAACCAAACCCGCCTTTTATCTACTTTGTCGGCTCGGTTTGGTTGCACGACATTTTCAAGTCTACAGTCGCGGGCAGACTTAAAGGCTACAAGGTACAATTCTACGGCGCCCTTGATCACCGGCCAGTAGATGAGGTGGAGAGAGAAAAGGCACTTGATGTTCCCAAAAAGAGCATAGAAAACTATAAGCAGCAGGCCAAAAACAAGGCAGTTGACATGCTACTGGATATCGTGTTTCCAGACTAGACTTCTAGTGCTTACTTGACAACATCTCTACTACGATAGTAATAACACCCGCCATCGTCTAGCTTGCTGGAAGTTCAGGTACATCCCAGATGCATATTCTAAAATAAAAATTTGCCAAGGCCAACATTTTTGGCTATTCTTGATCTTCATTATAATACGTGCAGAAACACTGTGTGTCTATATTGAACATTACATTGGAATACTATCAACGTGATAAGCATATATACACTCTCTGATGCTATGACGATGGCAGGATTTGTTTGAAGCAATACATAGACGGCGTGAGAAAGGAAGAGGCTAGAAGGCAAAAAAAGACCAAGAAAAAATATCAGCGGCTGCTTTGAATATACTATATATTGGGCTGTATAAGCGTAGGACAGAGGGCGGTCATCGTCTAGTTTGGTCTAGGACACTGGCCTTCCATGCAAAATGCGAAGTTAGCCCGTAACCCGGGTTCAAATCCCGGTGACCGCATCATATAACAACTAACTACTTATTTTATCATATTTCACCAGAGAAGCTCTTTTCTTGCAGTGTCGTGCCAGATTCGATTGTGGCAGAGCCACTTATGCGCCAATTGATATCAGTGCTATTATTCAGTATCCTGCTGAAGAGAGAGGCCATCTCATCAGTGTATTGCAACGTCAGTGTGTCTGATATAGTCACTGGCTGGTTTGCAAAGAGTGCAGGCCTACCAGTAACAGGGACGTCTTCATATGATATCGTATCTGATCCAACGGGAACACCATCCGCAAATAGATTATACGCGATCCTCGAAGTAGTTAGGGTGAATTCATTGGTGTTTGTTAACCGGAGTGCCACTCTAAGATCAAGGCTTTGTTCGCCTTCGCTGCCCGATAAGAGTTCGACCCCTGTAAGTTGGATTGCAACTCTCTCTATGTCAATTGGCGTTTGTACAATAAGTGGGTAGAAAATAATTGCAAGGGCGACTGCAGCAATGACACCAATAAGCACAAGTCTTCGCGGGCCTATTATCAAGTACGGTGCTAGCTGTCTAACAGAGCTGATTAAAACCTTTCTGGAAAAAGACACTATTTTGTTCATTTCATCTCGCTATTGATGTAGAGAAACAGTGACCCAATAATCACGGCCAATTCAAATTTGTGATCATTAAAAGTCATCCAGCTTAGGCCAGAGTACTTTTCTTTCTATCGGTTATTTGTATAGTTTTTCCCATCTATATATATACTGAAGATTATAGCACGACATTAGTGCCAAGAAGAGAAGTCTGAAGAATGATGTTAGTCAATACCAACAATGGAAACAGACATTTCTTTATAGAATTCATCTGCTATGCCTAGTTTTAGGCACCTGCTTCATGTCTTGGTCACATTTCCAGTACATACTCCCTACAATAATGATAAGAATTTCTGTATCTACTGATGAATCTGAACTACTTTTTACCAAATCTTGTCTGTTCTAGGCTGCAACAAATGGACATTCCTCCAAAATGCTTAAAACTTCATCTTCATCATCGGCTCTGACCAATATCATTCTCCGCTTATAGTTCAATAATAATTGAACCGCAAGTGGCCAATGCATAAAATCTACCGACAATGTAGTTTCTGTCTGAAAATGCAGCACCAATAATATATTACGAAAATGTGAAAAATCATTATGGTTGTAACAGACGGCCTCGTGATGTGGGTTCATCTGATAGGTGCGTCAATTTGGGTCGGAGGCTCAATCTTTCTCGGAATTGTGCTTGTTCCCGTTCTCAAGTCGCATACTAAGACCCTTGAGGAGATGGTTGCACTGATGGTCAAGATCGGCAGGCGATTCAACAAGATAACTGTACCTGCATTTGCCGCCTTAATAGCAACCGGCATATATAACTCGCGTGCATTCATTGGAGAGCCTGGCGCCCTAGTCGATACGACTTATGGCCTTATCTTGCTCACAAAAATCATCCTAGTCATAGGAACCATTGTAGCATATATTGTACACATAAGGCTACTGGATGCTGATATGGAGCGCAAGATAATGTCAGGACAAGGAGGAAATATCTACGTTCAATCAGTACGAACTAAGATAATCGTTCTAGGCGAGATCATTGTAGTCTTGTCAGTTGCAATATTGCTCTTGGCAGCATTGCTTGACAGCGGCATCTAGCCTTCTATCATCACGACATAGCCTATCCCCTGCTGCTCTATACGGTATTTGCATCCGACAAACTTACTCACAACATGCAAGTTTGTGAGCAGATGTTGGGTTACCTGCGCGACTCGATATCTTGATCTGCCCTTACTCAAAGCAAGTGGAAGAACTAGCATGTCTGCAAGGAATGGGTCTACCGTAGCCTGTGCAAGTGTGCTATCTAAGAAACGCAGTGCAGCCTCAGTCCCAACGGCCTCTGCCCGTTTGCCAAGCTCTCCTATCGAATCGCCACCGACGTAAAGACCAAAGTCAGACGCAGAATATACTAGGATTGAAGATCCCGGAGAAATAGAGGTTTCTATTGAGGCAGTGTAATTGCTACATCGGATATCCTTTTTCTCTAGTGCTACTAAGGCGGAAGATATCTGCCGCTTGGCAACATGTACCGGCAGTTGGCTGCAGACACTGATAATCTTTGGCTCAAGATATTTAGTAGCCAAGAGTTCTAACGTGCCAGGCGTTTTGCAAGGCTCAATGGTGCACTGCACTACACCGCCTCCCTTTGGATAGTATCCGCGCTTCAGCACATCTACTGAGAATTTTGGTCCAATGCTTAGGTAGCTTTTCGCAACAATATACTTGATATAATCAATTGTGGGGCTTGCTTTGACGTCTGTTCCGCCTGTGACCTCAATTTGCAGGCTATTGTTAGACAAAGAGACTGCCGGCACTACAGTCATCAGAATCAGTGGGATGCTGCCCGCCGTGCCAATATCGAACTTTGTTGAGCCTCCCTGGAATTTGTCAGACGGTGAGAACCTAATCCATTCTGCCCCGACTTTCAGGTTTTCAGATTTTGCGTGAAAAAGGTTATCAATAATCCTGATTCCTGCCATATGCTGTGGGCGCAGGCCGGGATTACTCCTATTTGCGCGAATGTTAGAAACTTCAATTGGCTTGCCAGTTATTGCAGAGAGCGAAATTGCGGTGCGCAATATCTGCCCCCCGCCCTCGCCTTGAGACCCATCTATCTTGACTAGGTCGGAAGATAGCGTCACTTTGTGAGTACCAGTTCTAACATAGCTTAAAAATATAATGGCTGCTATATCTCATGAATAATGGTCAATGATCTGTTTGTATTGTCATAATTATTTGCCATAGAATGTTAGGAGGATTCTTATGTAGTTAGGAAAAATATTAGGCGGGGGCAAGCGTCATGCAATTGTTATACACATACCTCCTGTATTGAATTATATACTACCGAACGATGACTGAGAGTTAATCCAAGCAGCAAAGAGACATTGAGTAAAAGAATGCAGCTGCCTGAGTCATTATTGCTGGTAAAAAAACGGACAAGCATAGCTACCGGAAATATTCAAATTAGCGCAAGGCAACCGTGCTTTCATACGAGCGGGAGTCGCCCAGCTTGGCCAAAGGCGTAAGACTGAGGCTCTTATCCCTTAGGGGTTCGTGGGTTCAAATCCCACCTCCCGCATCTTTTACATATTGACTTAAAACTACTATATTGTTGTTTATATGCTGCCTGAGTTTACAGACAAGAAGAAATTCTTATTGAATAAATAAAAAGAAAAAATTGTGCTTGGCGGTTACTGTCCTCCGCCAAATAGGTCTTGGAATGGCTCGGTGATGCCACTAAGTGGGCCGCCGTCTT
>JALYGW010000173.1 GCA_030776915.1 Thermoproteota archaeon | reverse complement strand
TTCTCGATTGATCCCTGCTGGCACTATCGAAGTGTCTAAGATGCCATCTTTGTGAATGTTTTCTGCAACAGGAAACGATGCTACCTCTCCGCTAGGGTTACGGGCGACCATTATTGATATCTCTTTTGTAAAAGGGACAAACTTTTCGACCATTAGCTCATTTTTAGAAAAATAGTTTAATGCCTCATGTACTTGTTCGCGTGAGGTTATTAGAAAATTGCCACGGCCATCGTACGAGTTCTCACATGCCTTAAGCATGACAGGAAATCCAAAGTTATCGCACAATTGGTACAGGTGATCCTCCGATCTAACGCGCTCAAAATCTGCAACATCAATTTTATGCTGCCTCAGGAAGGACTTTTGTCTAAACTTATTCTGGACAATATGAAGTGTTTCTGGTGCTGGCCGGACAGGGTAGCTTCTTGCCTCGAGATCCTTTAGGGCAGTAGAATTTGCAAGCTCTATCTCATAGGTTACAACATCGCTTTTTTCTGCTAATCGCATTATTGCGTCTTCGTCTTTAAAATCAGCCACTATCTGCTC
Source organism: Thermoproteota archaeon (assembly GCA_030776915.1). GTDB lineage: Archaea > Thermoproteota > Nitrososphaeria > Nitrososphaerales > Nitrososphaeraceae > Nitrososphaera. The sequence goes on along the minus strand of JALYGW010000173.1, from coordinate 3,533 downwards.
GTCTGCAATGCTTGAAGCAGGGCATCCTTCCATTGGATCCAGAACAATAACCTTAAGTGACATCCGCCTCGCTTCATGGCAAATCATCTTTCCGAGCTGACCTCCTCCTATAATGCCAACACGCATTGGTCTTTCCATGGCAAGAAGGTCGCTATTCACCATGTCTGGCTAGATAAGATCATTAGTAACACCGTTAAATGTCTTTCAATCAGGACAGATAGACTTTTTATTGTATCAAAATCTAGCCAATGCAATCATGAGGTTGATGCGCAGCGGAAAGGTAAAGGACATTTTTGAGCTTGACAATGGGAATATCCTGTTCCATTTCTCAGATCGTATCTCTGCTTTTGATGTCAAGATGGCGACGCCGGTTCCAAAAAAAGGTGAGGTTCTATGCAAATTTGCAGAGTTCTGGTTTGATATACTTGAAACTCCTCATCATATGCTGAAAGTAGTAGCTAGGGATAAAATGGAGGTCAAAAAATTACAAATGATACCTCTCGAATGTGTAGTAAGGGGATACTTCTACGGCAGCTTTGTCGAGCGGTACAAAGAACGCTTGGGAAAAGAACTTCCTTCGGATTTCAGGCCAGTTTTGGGATCCAAACTACCTGAGCCAATATTCGATCCTACCACAAAATCTGAGGAGCATGATAGGCCTATCAATCGTCACAGAGTAATTTCTTTAGGCACTTTGTCTAACAACGATTATGATTTTCTTGAAAGGACATCAATGTCTCTTTACAGGAAAATGAGCACGATCGTTGATAGGGCAGGATTTATAATAGCAGACGTCAAGTTCGAATTTGGCCTAGATCAAAAGGGCAACATACTCCTTGGAGACTCGCTTGGGCCCGATGAATGCCGCCTATGGCTCAAGGCTGACTACCAACCAGGCAAAATTCAGGAAAGCTATGACAAACAGTTATTGCGTGATTGGCTTATCAAAATTGGATTTAAGGACACAATAGAGAGACTTGCTAAAGAAGGCAGAAAACCAGAATCCCCTCAAATCAGCTCATCGTTGGTTAATGACCTGAGCAGGCGCTACATCTTTGCCTATGAGCTAATAAGCGGCCGCAGGTTATAGCTCTGTTTTAGGGCTGGTTATAACCAGTTTGGCGGCATGTAGGGTTGAAAGCATGCTTATCTAGCCAAAGTTGGTCAGTTACCATTAGATTTTATATATGTATGATTTTGATATCTGTTAGATTGTTATCATAATATTGATAACATTATTCCTCAAATCATAATGGTGGCATAAAATATTTATTGGTTGTATATTAACTATAATAAACTCACCATAGTTAAAACATTTAACAACCAAGGCAAAAGGAACTGATAACAGTCTTTTTACTGTGTTGTCCGCTCTTCCTTGTCGTAGACATGGTTGGAACGCTTTTTGAGAATGAGGTCAGGGTGAGAGGAGTAACTACACTAGGATATCAATCAGCTCATGCGCTAAATGATCCTGCTAGGATAAAGATCCTAGAGATCTTAAGTCATGAGCAAATGACTGCAGAAGAGGTATCCAAGATACTTCGACGCGCGGGTCATAAAAAGGCTACAACTACTATCAGGCATCATCTTGACACTCTTAGGAGAGCAGGCTTGATCGAAGTCACCAAGATTGTAGAAGTGAGGGGTGCTGTCAGAAAGTATTACATGCCTACTCTGCGTGCCTTCAGCTATAACGTCCCAAACCTTCAAAAACAAACCAAGCTCATAGAAGACACCAGTTTAAGGTTGCTGAAAGTTCTAAAAAGCATATTTGAAGACAAAAGATTCGTTAGAGAGATTAATGGAAGGAACACCTGCAACCTCTGCAAAGGCGACCACTACAAGGAATATGTTGCATTTGAGATACTAAACACTGCTTTGGCTAAGACACTCCAAAGTAAAGAATATGCAATAATAATCGGTGGAAAAAAGGAGCCCAAAAAGTGACATCATTCAAGTGTGATCCTAAATATCCCCTTTGTCTGCTGGTTCTGCAACATCTTTACGAGTTTCCTTGGCAAGTCTGAAGACGCTTTGTCGCATAGAACAGACATCGTTCGAGGGCATACGAACCTCGTCTTACGTATCACTATATCATGTGAATTTAACATACTGAGCCGCTCGTCACCCTTGCCTGATATAAGGAATGATTCATCTCCAGCTATTATCTCTATTCTTACTATTGATGAGTTTGATTTTAGCCTGTGCTTGAAAGATTCGTCCAAATCAGCGCAGGCCTTGTTGGCTTTTACGCCTATTATGCAGTCACCCCTAGGTGTCAGGCGCTCATCCTTGGTTATTTCAATAGTCTTGACATGAAGCGATTGAACATTTGGGTGCCCGTAAAACGTCACGTCATCTTGAACCATCGCAGTTCCTGCCACTGTACCTTATTAAAATCATGCAAGTTTGCATTTGCTTTGGACCGTTCTCTCATAGGTAGGCTTAAATGGAACATTACAAAAAAATTAGATCGAATTGTTACCAGCAGCAGCGGGTTATGACCGAGCCATTACAGTATTTTCTCCAGACGGAAGGCTTTACCAGGTAGAATATGCAATTGAAACCGTCAGACGTGGAACACTTGCAATAGGCGTTAAAAGTACTGACGGAGTAATCCTTGCAGTAGAGGAAAAAACAAGAAGGCTTCAGATATCAAATGTTACGCAGAAGATCTTTCAAGTCGACGATCATATAGGCGTCGCCGCGGCGGGATACATTCCTGACGCGCGCGCTCAGGTCGACCATGCAAGGTTCTTTGCTCAGAGCAATAGGCTGATATACGATGAGCCCGTAGATGTTGAAGGTGTTGCCAAGAACCTCGCAGACATGTGTCAGCAATTTACACAGTATGCAGGTGTAAGACCATTTGGCGTTGCTTTGATACTTGCAGGTGTTGACAAGAGTGGTTCTGGACTCTATCTGACAGACCCAAGTGGCACATATATCGGCTATGACGCCGTCGCGATCGGTGCAGGGAGCGATCAAGTGACTGAATTCCTAGAAAAAAGCTACAAGCCGGACATTGGTCTTGACGAAGGCGCGGCTCTTGCTATTGAGTCGATATATCTGGTTAGTGAGGAAAAGACAAGCACTCGACACTTGAAGATGGCCATAATCGATAACAAGGCTAAGACAATGCGAAAAGCAGAAGAGGATGAAATTCAAAGATTTGCAGCAACCGCCAAAGACAGGGCCTCAAAGCGCGGGGCATGATAAAACCAATTTATACACATACCGCTAAACTGGATTAAGAATGGTAGCGACAATAGGCACGAAAGCTCCAAACCTGGAGATTTCGACCTGGGTACAGGGAAAACCAACAAACATCGACAGGGAAAGAGGCAACGTCGTCCTAGTTGAAGTATTTCAGGTCAATTGCCCTGGCTGCTTCCTTTACAGCATGCCTGAAACAATTGATATTTACAGAAGATATAGAGATAAGGGTCTCACTGTTGTCGGTCTTGCAACTGCCTTTGAGGATTTCGATAAGAACAATCTTGAGAACCTTCGAAGGTTGGTCAGTACCGGCG
>JALYGW010000172.1 GCA_030776915.1 Thermoproteota archaeon | reverse complement strand
GTATGGCTGCATTTGACCCAGCCGGCAGTCTTGTAGTGGCCAAAAAATTCGATGATGCAATCAGGTCTTATAGGCTGCTTAAGAGCGGAGTGAAACTTGATGAAATAAGATGGTTTATTGAAAAATTACGTTCATTTGAGCCTGTATCAACAAATGATGCAAGCATTGTCTCCGTATTGCGACAGGCCGGCTTGAATAGTCAGCTGATGCCAGAGGATCAGCAGCAATATATCCAAAATAGCAAACCAACCCTTATAGTAAAGGCCGGCTTTGCCAACAATGAGCAGGATGCAATGCAGGCCCTGCGGGAATTCGCCATAAACCTCTCATCGTCAAGAGTAAAGGAGGCATCCGAGAAGCTCGATCTTCACGTCATACAGTCAATTAATGCACTAGATGAGCTTGACAAGATAATCAACACAGTGGGCGCAAGGATGAGAGAGTGGTACGGGCTCCATTTTCCCGAGCTTGACAACCTTGTATCAAGCCTTGTTGTGTACGCTGAGATCGTAAGCAAAGCTGGTTTGCGAGAGAATATCCTTGTAGAAGTTTTACAAAGCATTGGCTTGCCGGACAAAAAGGTTGAAGTTATACTTGATGCTGCAAAGCGCAGCAAAGGTGGCGACATGACGCCGGAAAACCTTGCAATTGTCAAACGGCTTGCAGATGAGGTCATTGCACAGTCGGATCTACGCAGGGTGCTTGCAGACCACATTGAAGCTGCAATGGAAACTGTGGCTCCGAACGTCAAAGAATTATTAACTGCGGCGGTGGGTGCAAGGATAATCTCGAAGGCAGGCAGTTTGGCCCGACTTGCAACATTGCCTGCGAGCACAGTCCAGATACTGGGTGCCGAAAAGGCACTGTTCCGTGCTCTTAAGACAGGCGCCAGGCCGCCGAAGCATGGGTTGCTGTTCCAGCATCCTCTTATTCATTCTGCGCCCAAGTGGCAACGAGGCAAGATAGCAAGAGCAGTTGCGTCAAAGGTCGCAATAGCAGCAAGGATCGACTATTACCGCCACAACGGCAAGGATAACACCGTTTATAGTAAGCTAAAAATCCGCATCGATGAAATACGAGAGAAATACCGGGAGCCAATGCCTGAGAAGGAGCGGGACAGGAAATACAAGGAGCACATACAGCGTCAACAACAGTATAGAACCGGCCGTGATGTGAGAAGAGATAAACACGATAAGAGAAAGAAGAAGGACAGAAGAAAGAGATTTGGAAAGCGACGACGCTATTAGATGGATTTCAATAAATGGCGAGAAAAATGCAGCCACCCTCAATCTAGTAAAGGGAAACAATGTCTATGGAGAAAAGCTAGTGAGATATGAGGGCGAGGAATACAGGATTTGGGATCCTTTTAGAAGCAAGCTTGCAGCTGCACTCAAAAAGGGAATGAAAAATATGCCAATAAAGAATGGCAGCAAAGTACTGTACCTTGGTGCGTCTACTGGGACAACTGTGAGCCATGTATCTGATATCGTCGGGCTATCGGGCATAGTATTTGCAGTTGAGCCGGCGACAAGGGTTGCAAGAGAACTTATTGAAAATGTTGCTTCAAAGCGCAAGAATGTACTTCCGATACTTGAAGATGCAAGAAAACCGCACTCTTATTTTGCAGTATTCGGCAAAATAGATGTCGTCTACTGCGACATTGCGCAGCCTGACCAGACAGACATTGCGATAGCAAATTGCTCGATGTATTTGAAGATAGGAGGTATAATGCTGTTGGTAGTCAAGACAAGGAGCATAGATGTGACGATGGATCCGCGAGCGGTAGTGGCACAGGAGGCAAGTAAGCTCAAAGAGGATCGTTTCCAGATAGATCAGATAATTAACCTCGAGCCTTTTGACAGGGATCATGGCATGATATATTGTATCTACAAGTCTTAGAGCTTGCAGTGGATTATCTCGTCTAGCATAATCCGAAGAGGCTTCCACGATTTTCTTGTAAACTCCGGAGCCGAACCATTCTTGGCTACCCAATCTCGGATAAAACGCATTGTGCGCTCATCCGAGGGGTAGCCGCTGCCTATACTTCCATACTTGCTACATATATGTTGGATCTCTTGGTCCCTTGTTATCTTGGCAATTATCGATGCAGCCGACACGACCATATTAATCACATCTGCGTGGTGCATCGAGTATAACTTTGGCTTGCATGTAAGGTGGCATTCCATGTACTCTCTGTATCTCTGCGGGTTGACATCGCAGCAGTCAACATAGACTTCATCCACCCCAATATTGTTGATCACACTGGCCATAATTTTTGCTTCAAGCCTGTTGAGTCCACTAAGTGACACGCTGCCATCGACTTCTACAGGGTCTATCTTGTGGATGCAAACCGAGTCGATGACCTTCATTATTTCGCCAAAAAGTCTAGCACGGGCTTTGGGGTTCAGAGCCTTGGAATCCTTGACGCCCATCTCGTGCAAAAGAGCAATCTTTGACTCGCGGATACCGATCCCTGCAACAACAAGGGGCCCAACAATAGAGCCGCGGCCTGCTTCGTCAACACCACCAACTAGAATACTGTTGCCCTGCCATAGCAAAATTGTCGACTGGTATACTCATTTGTGGGTATTTATATTGTTACTTGTGCTTATAAAACAAGAATACTGTCTTTTCTGCTGTTATAAATACCGCGTTATTGCAGAGCTGTGATATGGCAGAATTTGTCAGGACAGTTGAGGGTAGAACGACACTATTGGTTCCAAAGTCCTCACTTACCGCCAAAGTTCCTTCAAAGATGCCTGCCTTCTTCAATCCAGCTGCCAAGCTTAACCGTGACTTCTCAATACTGGCCTACAGTGCTTTTGTAGCATCATCTGGAAAAAAGACATTTGCCGATTCATTCGCCGGTATTGGGGCACGCGCTCTTAGGGTTGCAGTCGAGGTCCCGGAAGTAGAACAGGTTTACTTCAATGATATTAACTGTGTTGCAATAGAAGCTGCTAAAGAAGCCGCTAGGCTTAATTCTGTAACCGGCCGGTGCCAGTTCTCAATTGAGGAGGTGTGCAAGTTCCTTCTAAAAGGCGACAAGGAGGGTGACCGCTATTCCATAGTTGACCTAGACCCTTTTGGCACTCCCGCTAGGCATGTAGACTGTGTACTGCGGTCTGTACTCGACGGCGGGCTTGTCTCGATAACTGCGACAGATACCGCAGTCTTGTGCGGCGTTTATCCTAAGGTGTGTCTGCGCCGCTACTATGGAAGGCCGCTCAACAATAGTTATGGCAATGAAACTGCGATCCGGCTGCTGCTTTCACTCACCGCATTGACCGCCTCAAGGCTTGAACTTGCGATCAAACCAGTATTTGTACATGCCACCAAGCACTACCTTCGTGTCTACGCGAAGGTATCAGTCAGCAGTAGTCAAGCAAATGACGTTTATGACAGCATCGGCTATGTAATGCACTGCTTTCAGTGTGGCCATCGTTTCAATACCAAAGAATATGGAAAAGGTAAATGCGAGCTGTGCAACACCGGCTTGGCTGTCGGAGGCCAGCTGTGGTCAGGGTCACTATACGACAAAGAATTTGTCAAGAAAATGTTAGAGCAAGACCCAGATAGACAATGCAAAAAGGTGCTCGAAGCGGCAGTAGTAGAAGCAAGCGAAATACCGTATTATTTCCGGGCTGACGAAATTTCATCAAAGCTCAAATCAAACACACATTCAGTGCAAAGGATAATTGAAAAGCTGCACACTGCAGGCTTTGTCGCGTCAAAGACTGCACTGAATACTAGCGCATTCAAGACAGACGCAAGGATCAACTCGATTCTTGATGTCGTGAGCTAGATAGGCATAGCATTTATCGAGTTGTTGACATATCCTTCCCATTCTTGCTTTAGGCCATCTAGTTTAACATTGGAATCAGGTATTCCGTCATTCTCTTCAATTATTGTTTGCATCAGATCAAGGTATATCAGAAAGCTGTCAAGTGCCTGAATGTAGAAGTCATAGCTTTGTTGCCATTCTTGAGCCGGCGAGGTACTATCAAGCTGCTGCCGCATATTCTGTATATCTGACCAATTAAGGCTTATCTGACTCAGCATGTCACTAGAGGTCACCTCACCACTTTTCCATTGCTCAAACTTTGACTCAATGTTGGTTGCAAGGCTCTGATGCTGGGAATACACATCGGAAATAATACTATTGTCGTCACGGGGGAGCCCAGTCATGTTGCCAGGACTACTCTGGGGTATCAGCCATATCAGAAAACTCGATCCAACTATTGCTGCTGCAATGACTGCAGTTATGGCTATGCCCTTCTTGCTCGCCAAACCAGCATAACTCTAGTCTCCTCTAATAAAAAGGATATCAACATATACCCAAGTATCCTTAGACATCGTAAATATGAGTCTAGGTGAACAGGCGCCACCTCATATAGGTAAGATAAACTATCACAAGAACCTGACTCCAGATCTTGCAATAATCAGGGTGCAGCCTGCCGATGGAAGACCTGTGCCTGACTTCAAAGCAGGTCAATTCGTAGCACTTGGGCTGAAACTCAATGGTCATCACAACATAACATACAGGCCGTACTCGCTATCGTCGCCTCCTGAAGAAAAGAGGTACTTCGAGTTTTACATAAAGTCCGCATCAGAATACGTAATGAATAGGTTTACAAGCATCCTTTTCAAAATGTTTGAAGGCGATCTTGTTTACTGGCGCAACCCTGCCGGCA
>JALYGW010000171.1 GCA_030776915.1 Thermoproteota archaeon | reverse complement strand
GAATACATATTAATCAAAGAGAACTAACCTTATAGTAACACAACTATCTTATAGATCCGATTTCTACAAGCTGACTGACAATGTATGTGTTTCTTCCTTTACTCATCCCTGTGTGGTTGTATAGCAGTAATCCATTAGCAGAACTTCTGCTTTCAATAGTATCAAATGCCAGTTTACCATCCACTCCTCGTACGATGTTTCTAAGTTCTTTGTAATGTGTTTGCCCAGGTACTTCCATTAGGGTTTCAATCATATTTATCAAAAATATCTCCTATAAAACGTGGCTTCTTTAGATACTTTGCATGTTTGTCCTGCTTTTCCGGCTCTTTGCTAATGAACTAATTATAGTTAAGCTATTTTTCGACAGAGTGGTTAAAACTCTTCAGCTAAACGTTGCGTCTCTTATTTCTATCAGATCACGTAACATCGCACTTGCAGTTTCCATCCCTCCGGCACCTCTTCCGATTATCGTCTGCTGTCCAGAGTGTTCCGAGGAAAATGTAACAGCATTAAGGGTGCCGTTAACACAAATTGGATCTGTCTTGGCAACTTCTGTTGGGGAGACGTGAAGCCGCCTGCTGTCGCATACCGCTAGCAATTTGATTGCACTGCCCCGTTCGGCTGCATTTTTCACATCTGACAATCTGACATTGACTATGCCTGTCCGCTTGATGTCCTTCATGGTCACCTTCATTCCCATAACCCAGTTAGCCATAATAACTAGTTTTGCAGCCGCGTCAAATCCATCGACATCAAGCGAGGGGTCGGCCTCCGCATAGCCTTTTTCTTTTGCATCCTTCATTGCGGTTTCATATGTCCGTCCTTCCTCCATCTTGCTCAATATGTAATTTGTCGTGCCATTGAGTATTCCATAGAATGAAATTATTCTGTCTCCTTTTAGGCAGCGCTTAGCAAATTCCAAAATGGGCGTTCCGCCGCCCACCGTCCCACTGAATCGTAACATAACACCATTATAGTTGGCAAGCTCGATAAGTGAGGGAAAAGCAAGTGCAAGTGGTCCTTTGTTAACGCAGATCACATGCTTACGACTTCTCATCGCAGCCGTAATGTGGGAGGTAGCCGGCTCACCATCGTTGAGATTTGTGGGAGTGCATTCAAGCATGACCTCTGCATCGACATTCTCAATGACTTGTAGGGGATCAAATTTGGTGCTATCTTTCTCATAGGCACCTACAGTTCCTTTGGTTTTCTTTGCCTCAAGAAGCCTCTTGAGATCGAGGCCCGCCGGCGCTATTGCTGAACCGCTGTTGTCGACACAAGCTACAATACGGGGCTTTATGCCATGCTGACCGTATAGATCTGCTAACCTAGATAGCAGTAGCTTCGCGAAACTTTGCCCAACTACCCCGAACCCCACAATTACTACACGCAATCCAGATACTGCTGTTTAAGATGGTGTGGGGTTAATAAAACTATAAAACTATAAAACACAAGCTAGGAACTCTTATCTTAGTTGTTAGTACAGGATCATAAGAAGGTGACCATGAACATCAAGAGACTAGTATGAATCGGAAAATAAAAAAAGTCCAATTACCCAATAAATCAAAATAGCCTCGCATCCATTGCGGTATAGGTTTAATCATGACTCATCTTGTCTGATAGCTTTGTATGCAAAGAGAATATCGTTTGTTGGGCCAGGGTCCTGGAACAGGTTCAATAAGCAACACCTTAAGAATAACGTCAGGAAGATTGCGCAGACCATTAGTTTCAAAAACTAGATGGATCTGATTTTTTGCCGTCGGATGTGAAACTACCTTCGCTTTTTCGGCCGCTGCTATAAATACATATCCCACTATTGGTTTTCCCCATTACCTGCATAGTCCTAATACAATGTCGTAAGGTTTTACTTTATCGATAGCATATTTGGCAGGATGATAAAAAAAGAACCACGCACAATTCATGCTGTTCCCTTAGGAGTCTTAAAGGTTTACGGATTAATCGATCTCCAGCGCAATGTATCGTGCCCGAAGCATGAAAAGAGACTTTTGATGACTTTAATAACTTAGAACTCTTTATTTGTTCGCCCTCAGTATGTAGATCTTCGCATCGCATTCACACGTTGTAAGTTTTGTGAAAACTTTTTCATGAGATGAATGTTTTTGTATCGCGGTGTTAGGTATATATGCTGCCACCTTTTTTTATCTGTAGCCATAAAATCGGATGATATTCTCCATTATAATTTAACGTGATTCTCAATTTCTAATCCAGGATACTATCATAAACACATGCCACAGGATTAGAAGACAAACATCATCAATTAGCAGCATGAGAGTTTAGTAGAATTATCTGATACTGAGAAAAGCTCGCGGTCGATTATAAGTGATCTTCTAGGCAGCCGAAATAATATTTTTTGACGCTTCTCATCGTTTGAGTTGTAGGATTTTGCCTAAGTCCTATCATATTATATAGATTCTTCCTAGATCGTGCTACTCTAGTAGTTAAAATAGTCTTAGGAATGACTCGTTTATATATATCCCAGATAGCAAGAACAGCTTCCCAAACGATTTTTACCCTGCCAGCCTTTGTTCAGTATACAAAAAGGGATACGATACCATTGTTAGACAATATTGCTACACTAGCATTTCTCATCGTTGTTGGGCTTGGCGCCGGAACCTTGGGTTCCATGCTTGGGGTGGGGGGTGGTATAATAATGGTACCGACTCTTACATTCTTGAACCTTGCACCAACACAGGCGGTAAGTACAAGCCTTATTGCAGTCATGTCAACAAGTGTATCATCCACTATAGAGTACTCCAGGCAAAAGAGGATTGACTACGCCCTTGGCCTAGAGATGGCTGCCTGCGCGATACCTGGTGGCGTGCTTGGCGCTGTCCTGTCTGATTACTTACTAGAAGATACATTCAAACTGTATTTTGGGATATTGTTAATACTCACAGGCCTTTACATTACATATAAAAACTCACTCCTAAAAGATCTCCGAACGAAAAGGCGTTCGCTGCCTTTGCAGGTTGCGGTGTTTGCTGCTTCATTTGGAGCAGGCGTAATATCAAGTCTCTTTGGTGTAGGAGGAGGGATAATATTTGTACCAGCTATGCTGCTTGTCCTTGGCCTGACAATGCACAGAGCGGTGCCAACCTCACAATTGACGCTGATGATGACAGCTATTGCTGGCGTCTTTACACATTCCGTTTTGGGACACCCTGATTATCTTCAGGCAGTTGTCTTATCAGCAGGTGCCTTTATTGGTGCTCAGGTAGGAGCAAGATTATCGCTCATGACTAAGGACATGCTACTACAACGATTATTGGCAATTATACTAATGGCAGTAGCCATTACGTTCATTTTAGATGGGCTTAGTCTAAGACATTGATTAGGAACGCGGCATATACAGCTATTTTGACAATCAGCTAGCTTTTAAGCAAAAAAATTTAACCAAGATTTTTCCATTCAGTTAAGAAATGACATTATTTCCTCGCTTCGTCAATATAGAATATCGCCTCGTTTCTCCTAAGAGCAGCGCCTAACGCGAGATTTAATGCGGCGTCGCAAAGTCTGCCATTGTCTGGTTCTGAACCTTCGCTGTTCCCTGCAAGCACTAAATATAGCCTTATACTGGAGCCAAGTACATCACTCAGCTCTTGGTTTACAGTTGTAGTGTATGGCCGCAGCGCCCCGCGGAAAACATCCGCCCTTGCCCTCAATAAACCAGATATCTTTTTACCCACGGGTGCATCAGGTCCTACTATGACAATAGCACCTTTAGAATCCTTGAACTTTGCAGGGTCTTGAATTGAGCCCTCTGGGGCCATAGCATTCACACCTTCTTTTGTTATCAACCCGGGAATGTAAATGAAATTATCAACCAATGCATCCCATTTTTTTCTTGAAAGTGAGCTCAGAGGTATATTATAGTCATAATCTCCCGTGAAATGAATGACTGAATCAATCCTGCTCGACCTTTTCTTCGCACCATTAAAGATGCCACGAACACTTTCTTCATCTAACATGTCGATCGTATGGTTGTGATACTCACCATATTGGCTCATGTCCTGATGGTTGTGTGCAAGTACGATTACATCCTTAGCCCCCGCTCCATGAGCGAGTCTTGCAAGCTCCTTTACTCTTTCAGTGTCCTTCTTTGCTGACGAGCTGGTTGTAATAACTATAACTTTTCCTTTGACATCAGGATGCGCTAGGCCATCAACTGCCGTGCCAACTATTGGTTTGACAGGATAGAATACGCGGTCGTTTGGAATGACTCTGCCATTTATTAATCTGCTAATATTGTCGTCGCATAAATTCATGACCATATCTGCTACCTCCTCCTGCTTCAAGAATTCCCCATCTACTATCATCTTGCTCGTATTGCTTTGTATCTTTTCGGCAATCTCTTGCATCTTCGCAAGAGCGCCTGCGACAGTCTCTGACAATTTGTTAACATTCTCCTCTATTGGCGTCTGACCACGCGATATAGAGATCTCAGCGGCAACTTTCGAGACGCCTTTTGCTACTGCGTCGGCAGGCTCACCTAGCAGCGGAAGCGCGCCAGTAGTGACCTTCTCAATCTCAAGAGAGCTGAGTCCTGGATAGCCTCCAATGCGTAGAAACTCTGCGGCAGCCTTTGGGTATACTGTCTTGTAAATCCTATCTGAGTGAACAGGCCCAGGGTTCGTTGCAACCGATCGTATGTCTCGTTCCACAAGCTCCCACGCTAGTGCTTCCGCAAGGCGATTCTTGGCGCCCTGTGCAGCCGTATAGGGTGTCCTAAATCTATATGGCCTCTGCTCATAACGATTTTCCTCTGTGAAAAACGTTGCAATTGTGATTATCTTGGAGCCTCTTTTCATCGCACTCAGAGCGCTCACAGATGTCCAGTATGTGCCTGTAAGATGGATGGCTACGGTCTCACGGAACTCCTTTACGTTTGCATTGGTAAATGTCTTGACAGGTCCTGAGACACCAGCATTGTTTACTATTATATCGACTCCGCCAAACTGCTTTCGGATACTTTCAAACATCGAATTAATCCCGGCTTCATCTGCAACGTCTACACCTGGAAAAACGCCCAACCTGCCAGAAGAACCCGAAGAAGCAATTATTTCCTTTAAGATACCTGCCGTCTGATCGAGCGGCTCTTTTCTCCTGCCCATGATGACAATATTGGCGCCGTTCTCCGCAAATTTTCGGGCTATTGCCTGTCCGATACCGGTTCCGCTGCCAGTAATAACTACGGTTTTATCCGCAAATTTTAAGCGAGACTTGGAAGATACTTGCTTTTCCACAAAATTGCCACTGAGCTATGATTATTAAAGTTAACTTGCTTTATTGCGGAAAGTTATGAACACCTGTACAGAAAACAGGAACGGGATCTACTCTTTTTTCTGAACTATGTTCTTAATGTGTAGGGCTATCCTGTCTGCAATTTCGAACATAGCCGGATCGAATGCAAGATTCTCCTCATGAACCCATCTGCTATAGATCCTGATATGGTCATCTTGCGGGTCAATCGTTATTTCGCCTACTTTCAGCATGATTTCTTTGAGCATCTCGGTGAGAGCAGTGTCTGCCTGTAAGACCTTAGTAAAATTGTCATCTCCTGTCCACTTGACATCGATCATGCGCTTGCTTTGGAAATAACCTTTTGTTATCGGTTTACATCTTGCTAAAAATTTATCGTTATCATTGCTTTTTATCTGCAGTATATAGTGGATGTGATAATATTGCAGAGGACCGTATGGCAACGGAATTGGATCTATATTGGACATGCTCTTAATTCCTCTGCAGTAACTGGACGAAGTCAATGTTTTTGCCTTTAATCTTCACCAAGCCCTTGTTCGTGACGAATTTAGGTGACATTGAGAAGGTCTGGCTGTAATACTGTTTACGTTCAATAGTGTGCGAGCCAAGCGGAAGTGCTTCACAGTTAATTTGGCTTTGCTTCATTTCCTCTGACATCTTCTCGTGTGCAGACAGTTTCTTTACTACGACAGGGTCGATATCTCCATGGTCATGTTCTTCTTTGTTTGATTTAGGCTGAGTAAAACGAGTTGTTTTGTGCTCCACAGAGCGCATACAATTGCGCAGCCACAAATAAATTTATTCTATGCCGTTCCAATATAGCGTGCAACGCCTGGTTTCTTAAGCTTTCTTGCTTTTTTGAGCACGTTTCTCTCCAGCTCGTGCTTGTATTTTTCCACACTGATTGCAATGTTTGGATATTTTGTTCCTAGGATTTGGCAGGCAAGTATGCCAGCATTCCTAGCTCCATTTATGGCCACTGTGGCGACAGGCACGCCGGGAGGCATCTGAGCAATTGAAAGAAGCGAGTCAAGGCCATCAAGGCTCTTTGTCTTGATGGGAACACCAATTACGGGCAAAGCACTTAGTGAAGCCACCATGCCTGGAAGATGAGCAGCTCCTCCTGCACCTGCGATGATTACTTCGATGCCTCTTTTCTTGGCAGTTGTGGCATAGCGAACCATCCTCTTTGTTGTCCTGTGTGCAGACACGATTGTGATTTCGTTAACCACTTCAAATGAATCCAAGATTTTCTTTGCTTCATTCATTACGGGAAGATCAGAATCGCTTCCCATTATGATACCAACTATAGGACCATTCATTCCTGCATTTCCTTCGTGAATTTGACAGTTAGTTCAAATCTACTTCTTGCATTTGCAGCCCGCATAAGGGCTTCCTCTACTGTCCTGCCTGTTGCAGTAATGTGACCCAGCTTGCGTCCCGGCTTAGATGTTTTCTTGCCGTACACATAAAGTTTAACACCTGGAACACTTAAGAGCCGTCTGAGGCCCTTGATCGCATAGGACCCACTCGACTGTTCATTTCCAAGTATGTTAACCATGACGGCTGGACATAATAATTCAGGCTTGCTCAATGGGAGGTCAAGCACAGCCCTCAGGTGCTGCTCAAATTGCGAAACCGAGCAGGCTTCATTAGTATAGTGCCCAGAATTATGCGGCCTTGGGGCAATTTCATTTATCAAGACATCTCCCTTTTTTGTAACAAACATCTCTATTCCAAATATTCCGGACCCTTTCAATACCTGCATGGTCTTCTCTGCCATCTCTTTTGCCTTTTGCTCTAACTCGT
>JALYGW010000170.1 GCA_030776915.1 Thermoproteota archaeon | reverse complement strand
AGGATATCGCGGCGGTCTTCGGAACCTTCGCGAGCCGTCTTCGGCTAAGAAGGTGGAGCTAACCGCAGGTCAAGGGATCGAAGCCCTTCGGGCCCGCTACCTTTCTTTAATATTATCGTCATTAACTAACGAATCTCGCCACGATGTCCTGACTACGCTACGGGCCCAGCCTGAAGCGTTTCAAAAAAACTGAAACGCCGCCTCAAAATTTTGAAGCATTCAGGGGATGGCTCCAAGCTCAGAACAAGACCAAAGCAACCATCAAGGAATCAGTGAACTATGCTAAGCTATTTGGTCACATACGCAGGATGGCGATGCTTCCGCCTTGATGGCTCTCTCATCTAGGAACAACACCATGCGATGACCGCACTAGCCAATCTGTCAAAATATCAAGGCTGCTATGACGAATGGCTGCAGATAAGAAGGCGATATAATATGAAGTGGTCTAAGGGCGACTCTATGCAGGCATTGGCGCGGTTCTTCAACGAAGGGTTAAGCTTTGATGTCATGCTTCAGCGTGTAAAGGAAATGGTTCGGCAGCTGCCAAGTGATATGGCCGCAGTCATCAAGTTCAACTGCTTGACTGGCCTTAGACCTGCTGAAGCTGTAGAATCCGTCAGGTTAATAAAAAAGAGAGAGGCCCTCGCCAGGTATTACAGGCCCGAGCGGCAGACTCTGGAACATTACAGGTTTCCCGAGGTATTTCTAAGGCAGACAAAGAAGGCCTACGTCTCTTTTATCATGCTTGATGACCTACAGCCGATCGCCAATTTGGGCCGCAAAACTCCTACTTGGAATGACATAAGGCTGGCCTGCTATTTCAAAGGTCTCAAGATGGACATGCGCTTTTGCGAAAGATCTTTGCGTCGCACCTGTCGGCCTGCGGGATCCAGTCGGAGGTTATCGACTTCTTACAGGGTAGAGTTGGCACATCAGTGTTTAGCCGCCATTACCTAACACCTGATGCTTCATTGAAAGATAAAGTTCTGCAAGCAGTAGGCCAGCTTTCACGTAAGGTTGATAGTGTTCCTGTTTGATAAGCATATTTTGATGTCAGGAATCAAGATCTTCAAAGGTTTCGATAATTGCCGCTTTCATAAGGCCATTCAATTTCGATTCTTGTAAGCAAGGCAGTCTATATGTCTTGGGATATGGATGCAGACAGTTCTATATATTAGTCGTATTTACCTTTTTGGTAAGGGATTGATAAGCTCATTTCCGATAGGACACATGAGTTCGAAATGCTGCCATCTCTCCGCCTTCGTTTCCTTCGTTCCAGATGTCTTCGGGAGATGGAATTTCAAGTAAGGGCACAAAGAGAATCTGAAAAGGAATCGTGGAAAGAAGGCGTTGAACTCATGAGAGGCGTTCTATCTCGCATTGAAAACACTTTAGCATCCATGGAAGCTATCGAGCCAAAGATTGCCGAAGAGCGCAGAATGAAAAAAGAGAACTGGGACGTTTATGTTACCAAGTATTTACAGAAAGACCTAAACAACGCAAAGGCTCACATATTCGAATTAAACAAGAAAAAGCACAAAAACTCCTAAACCATCCAAACCAGATTACTAGGGCAGCTGCCTAGTGGATGTATGATAGATATACCAAGATGTCAAAGCAACAAAGACGTCGAGGAGATTACAAATAATTAATATGTCATCATCGTCGGAATCAGAAGAACCACTCTTTAGGATGGACCTCGACTGCCACCACAGCCATATCGTACTAGCCTCCAAGTTAGCAAAGCCTGCAAGACGAGACGCCCATACCAGGACACCTATGTTTCTATGCGAAAGTTGTATGCGAAGAGAGCGCGGGACATGCTCAATAGATCCTGTGCATAAGGTCGTGGGAGTTACGGCTATACCGCCAACTCGGAGCAGCAGAAGGCTACAACAACAAGAAGAAGAAGGAGAAGAAGAAGCGGTGGGAGGAGCAGAAGTAGCAGAGTAATACCAACTCCCACATATACTACTAGTGTAATACTATGGTTACCATCATTGTTAACTCAGCAGCGAATTATGCTTTATGGCTATTGCTGTTAGATTGCTATACATCGATGTATTGAAACATATCTATCAGCATTTGCATAGACTTCAGATTCGTAAAAACCCTCTCTGGTACTATGATACAAAAGCTTAACATATCTAATATGCAATATCAATAAGTGCGTGAGTCTCTAAGAGCTGTTTAGAGACCACGCGCGATCGCATCCTCGTCAGCTGGTCTCTTGCTTGAGATCAGCTGGCGAGTTTCTGGGTCGTTAACCGTGCGTCACTATTATACTTTCATACATCGATGCGCCAAATATTGGGATAATCCACCATTTTTCACGTCTAATCTATTGCTGTATATTGTTGTGGGATACCAAGAGGATAATGCCTACTTGGACCAGGGCTGAGCAAAATTTAATAACTCTCATGCGATTGGGGAAACATGGTAACGTACATAGTTCTCGTGACACTGACAGAATACGGGAGACAGAATTTCAAGACATCTTGGACCACAACTCGGGATGAATTCAAAAAGCAGGTTACTAAACTTGGAGGTACAATGACAGGCTATGTTACAGCGGGTCCCTATGATGTGGTTGAGATCATTGACGTGCCTAATGATGATGGAGCATTGGCATTCATGTTGGGCTCACTCTCTGTCAAGGAGATAAGAACTGTGACGCTGAAGGCATTCCATGAAGATCAAGTCAGGAAAACGGTACAACAAATGTCATAGCAAGCAAAGCATTTGAATGCCTTACACCTTATTATTCTTGAAATGAATGCTTTAATCCCTTAATCCTTTATTGTGATATATTGTATATCTTCATAATCACAAATGGAGGAAGAGATTGTATATGATAGTACCAAGGAGTATAGAGAAGAATAAGAAGAAGGAACGAAGTTGTTCGCTGATTAGAGAGAAGAGATTAACGAGCATTTTTTAGGAATCCGCATTGTTGAGTATCATGCACTGCCAGCACGATAACAGGTTCTCGCTTGTTGTCCTTCTTCTGGTGAACTTCTTTAGTTTCTTGCCGCATATACTGCACAACAATAGCTTACTAGGATAAGGCAAAAGCCGAGCTCTTTTCATGGCAAAAACAAAAACACAAGCTACTCGATAATATCGAAAACGAAGGTACAAAGAAAGGAGTTTTAGAAGTCTATAATCGATATCTCAAGTGTACTGATAAACAGAAAAGACGCCGAGGAGACTGGAAGTAGTAGTGAGTTTCAATCCCATTGAAGAACAACAACCAAACGAACCACTCTTTAAACTAGACCTTGACTGTCATCACTCACAAATAGTACTCGCTTCCAAGCTTGCAAAGCCCGCACGAAGAGACGCCCACACTAGAGCTCTTTCCTCCTCTTCTTCACTTGAAAGCGATTTTTACAACTAAGTAACTATACTTTTACTCCCTTGGATGTATTTATTGTACTTGGAAAAGATACACCGCTATGG
>JALYGW010000169.1 GCA_030776915.1 Thermoproteota archaeon | reverse complement strand
GGGTATGGCAATCCTCTTAACGTTTGGCGGCTTGTTAGAGATCTTGAAAGCCTAGGTGCTGCAGGTATCTTTCTTGAAGATCAAGTTTGGCCAAAAAGGTGCGGTCATATGGTGGGCAAAGATGTCATAACAAAGGATGAATACCTACCTAAGCTCAAGGCAGCCCTAGAAGCGCGACAGAGCAAGGACTTTATCATTGTTGCAAGGACTGACGCCCGTGCGCCAATAGGACTTGAGGAAGCAATTGAACGCGGCAAAGCCTATAGAAAGGCTGGCGCTGACGTCATATTTGTCGAAGCACCTCGCTCAGTTGAGGAGTTGAAAAAGGTGGCCAATGAAATAGACGCGCCCTTGGTTGCAAATATGATAGAGGATGGAGTGACCCCAAACCTATCTGCAAGCGAGCTTCTAAAACTTGGATACCAGATCGCAGTTTTTCCTCTGTCAACAATCTATAGTGCCACATTTGCGATGAGACAGGTGCTCAAAGAGTTAAAGGATACTGGCACAACTAAAGCAACTCGCAACATCATGGTTACCTTCAAGGACTTTAACCAGTTTATGGATCTGGATCATTTTATGGAGCTCGAAAAAAGGTATGCTTGATATTTTTATATTAAGGAATGGTTAGTCCTGTCCTTAAGGATTCTATACCCTAGCTTACCATGAAATCGCGGCTACTGGCACAATCTCGAATTTCCATTGTCATGAGAGTACGCATAAGTGTCGTCTCTTATTAGTAAGTAGATGTAACGCTTGCGTATGATAGCCTTAAGATCTCATCTTTTTTGAATATTTTCAATCCTAAAACTTGTCTGCGGATCTCCTTCCACCTTGATCAAATAGATGTGGTGCCCTTGTTGCTCCAAAATCGTAGCAAGAGCTAGAGGGTCATTTGAGAAGTGATATATCCTGTCATCTTTTAGATACAATTCCATGAAACCTCGCCATTGCGGTTCACCTACAATGATGGCGTTATGCTCAGTATTTTCGTTTATCTGTGCAATTGCCAATAATAGATTGTCGTTATCTTGTATATCGAGTGAATTAAACTGCATTGTCACAGGGGCAAAGTATGTGATATAATTTCGTACAGCGCCATATAGGATAAATGGACTGTCGTAGGGCATTAGTGCATAGGCCAAGCCTATCACAGCGAATGCTACGATTATCAAGCAGGCAACTATCGTAGAAAAATTAGACTTAAGCTTGTTGACGAGACGCAAGCTGCCATATCCGGCAAAGATGGAGAGGAGAATACCAGTTAAGACTATCCATCTATCTGCAGCAAGCAAACTATTTTCTGGAAATACTAGCCATGAGAATGACCCTGCAAGAGAAACAAGTAGTGGAATTTTAAGCAAGCTGTTTTGCAGGTGCAAAAAGCCAATTGTTGCAGGAGCAGCGACAAGGCAGTTTACTACAATAAAAAAGACAAGAAGGTTTCCTTGACTGTAAAATTCAGGTGTGTTAATCCCTGATGTCCCGCCTGTGGCTGTGTTAGTGTTAGGATAACCCGGCTGATAACTTGTAACCATTAAGATAGAGAACAGGCTTATGCCAAGAATGGCAATCAAACCTACATCCTTACGTCGGGTCATGATCAAATAGGCTGCGAGGGAGACGCACAAGAGCGCTCCTATCATTCTGTCTGCTGCGACAGTAATAGCAGTCAACGCTAGCGTTATTGAAAGCACCTTCCAGCCTGTGGCGTTTCTGCCAAGAAGGGAAAAGACAAACAGCATTGCAGCAAGTGCCATGACATCTCTGTGGAGATCCCAAAAAGTTCGAAGCACTGCCATCTGAAAAACAACGAAAGTAGCCAAAAAGATACTTTGTATTATTTGAAGGTTAAGCAGTGTCCTTCCAATGTAAAATAACGACACGCCAAAAATGCCAGCCAGAGCCACGGCTACAGATGTAACTACTGCATGTGCTGAAAGTCCAACTGGAGTGCTTAAAAAGTAAAGAAAAGTGACATATAATGGAAATTGTTTAGATATCGTGCTCCACTGCTCTTGAAAATTTACAACTTTTGGAATGTAATAGTTTACAACATCATATCCTATTGGATGGGGGTAGGCAGCAAGCTCTGGTATGACCCTGACCGATATACATATTACAAAGACCATTATTGCCATTTGCTTTTCGCTTGCAAGAAACCTAAATTTAAAAAAGGAAAATGTATCCACAATCAAAATCTAAGAGGGCAGCAAGACTTTTTTCAGTTATTGTTTATGTGTCAGAGAAAAATGCTTAGAAAGTAATCCTTCAGAGAAATGGAGAAGCTCATTCAGCAGGTTCTGGTAGGACGGCTGAGCCTCAATAAAAATCCTGTAAGCCTAAGCAAGAATAGTCATACCGGTGACTGAGGTAGCAAGTCAGAATATATTTTGAGTCTATCCGTCGTGAAAATGTCTTGCTATCTAAATCGCGCGAGTTATCTTATCTAATCCATGCTGCGTTGCTATAAAGCGTTTACAAGGCGGGTCATCTTTTCAAGGCTGATCTCAAACCCAAAACGCTTTTCCTCTTTCTTCATATTCCGATACATGCTCATCATTAGATTAATGTGCCGAACAGTCCTTAACTTGCCATCCATCTTGAGCCTTACGATCTTGTAAACGTCGTCATAGTAATCGAAGGTGTCAAGC
>JALYGW010000168.1 GCA_030776915.1 Thermoproteota archaeon | reverse complement strand
ACTGGCCTTCTAGCTGCTCGCTCAAGTTCTCAAGCCCAGAAACACTCTTCACCTTTTCAAATGCCCTAATAGCGACCTTGTTCTTAATTATTTTAATCTTGATGTCATTTCTGAACTTCTTGCGGATCATCATCAACTGGGTGGCTCGAACCTTGGTCATCTTTGACAAAGCAATCACATTATACTCTGTTGGAACCCGCTGGAGCTCCTCGTACATCAACCGCTTCTTCTTAGGGTAGTGTTTGCGAGTAGGCGGTGGTGCAGCCATCATCTCCTTCTGCGACATGCTTATTCTTTGTTCTCCTTAGTATTATTAAGGGCACTTAGCTTAGACGCCTTGCCCATCGTAAACTTAACCATGGCGTTTCTGATGTTTTTGTCGCCTTGTGGCAGCTTTTTCTCAATTGCTGCAATTATTGCGCTTGCATTCTCGGCAAGCTGTTTATCATCCATTTTCTTGTCTCCTATCTTGGCAGAGACATTTAGTTGGTTTTTTGACCTCACTCTGACAGAATTTTTAAAACGGGCTGCAATGGAGTCTACAGGTGCCCCATATGGAAGCGGAGTTGGCATCTTGCCCCTTGGGCCCAAAAACTGTCCAAGTGATCGACCAATCGTGGCCATCTGAGCAGTGTCTGCTAGGAAAAAGTCATGTGCCCTTACGATCTTGCGTGCTTCGCGTCTGTTGGTGCCAAGCCGATCAAGCTCGGCTGGATCCATTATCGCATCTACGCCTGCATTGCGGGCTCTACTGCCCATATCTCCCGTCGCAATTACGCAGACGCTTGGCTTCTTGCTTGGATTGTGAGGGATGGCTACTACCTCATTGAGGCTAAATCCTTTCTTTATATCAATATCCTTGAGAACAATAGTCAATTCTGCAGACTGAGTAAAGTTACGATTCGTAGCTCCTTCTCGTGCCCTTTTCACCAATTCTAGCAATTGGTTCTGGTTTACCATTATCTTAAACATGCTCAAAGCATATAAAGCCACTTTTTAATCTTTACGATTTGTCAATTACCATTGGCGGAGTAGATGTAGAATAGAACTATTTCTTATGGGAGTTTACTTCTGATATGATGCGGCAGGACGTCCTATAAACGAGCCATCAATTCGCCGTGCTATACGCATTTTCTGGGATTTGCAATAAAGAAGAGAATTCGAGGGAAAAATTACGACAGATAGCTTGCTATCAAATTGCTTTCCATTTTGGATCATTTTACCCAATATACACGACAATTGATTTCATAAGAATTCTCTCAACAAGTCAGAGAAGATGGCATGGCAGGGCTACCAGAACCCCCTCTTATCAAATTGTAACTGCTTGTCACATACAAAAATACCCCATTGCTTCTCTGCTACGATCAAGTGATCCTTTAAAGGTCAAGAATTTCAAGCAATTGGCTCAATTCGTAATATTGGACTTTTAATTAGAAGCATTGTACTGCTCTGAGGAGGAACTGAGGCTACAGCGGCAACTAAAAAGACTTGATAAAGATTAGCTGGAAAATCTGAACATAGCTAAGTGTCATGTATTGAAGAGTTAGTTGTACAACTCTTGGTACAGCAAGCGGTGAATCTACAATAAAGTCATACCAAAGCGACAGGATGTAGGCTTCCAGTGTTGCAATAAGAGGCGACATAGTCATCTTGATTGCTTTTCCTCCTAAAGACTCCCTTTGCCTTTGCATGTAAGCTGTTATTTACAAAAAGGGAAATTGTGCTTGATAATGGTAGATCGTTTATGAGGCAGTGCAGAAATGTATTATGTATATACATCTTTTGAGTTATGGTCAGTAATTCAACTTGCAACAGTATTGATGAGATGTGTCTGTCATGGCTTCCTCGTAACTCATAACCATATGTTGTAGTATGTGATCACTGCAATGCTGACCAAAAGTGCCTTAGGAATGATTCTCTTCGTTATATGAAAGATAATGGTATCGAGTTTTAACACAAGAATTTTTCCTATCAAGATAAAGGATTAAAAAGGGTTAAAAGCGTGCAAAATAGTTAACTTCATGCATGAAATACCAAAGTTTCTTGACAAACTAGTTCTAGGAGGTAAGAATTGTGGCTGGAGGATACATTTTAGGTAACAGGGACAGCGAAATAACAAGACTTGAAATACAGGCGACCTTATTTGATCCTCTAACAAAACAGACACTTTTGAATGCAGGTCTGAGGAAGGGTATGAGGTGCATCGATATTGGATGCGGTTCTGGCGCTGTAACCAGGTTGATGGCCAACATGGTAGGCAACACTGGACATGTGGTAGGTGTGGACATTGATAACAGATATTTGCAATACTGCAATAGCAACATCACCTCATGGCAAAATATCGAGTTTGTCCATGACGATATCTGCAAAAGCAGGCTAGATAGTGAGGAAAGATTTGATATAGCATATTCAAGATTCACGTTTCACCACTTGACTGACAGAAGAGAAGCTGTGCGTTCTATGAAGCGGCTGACAAAAAAGGGCGGCACAATAATGATCCAAGACCTAGATCATGCACCTGGCTCATGGCTTTGCTACCCGGAAAATAAAGCTTTCAATACGCTCAGAAAAGTATACGTTGCTCTAATCAAGAAGAGAGGAGGCGACCCTCTGGTAGGCAGAAAGCTGTACAAACTGCTGATTGATGATTCCCTTACTGCAAATGTGGATTGCTACTCGCCTTGCATCTTAATGGGTCAGGAGCCATATAGCTCCCTTGGATGGCAGCTGGCAGAAAGCATTAAGCCACAAATTTTAGAGCATGGATTGCAAAGCGAGCAGGAATACGCTAAGATGTATCAAGGGTTGAGAACGCTCGCAAAAGATAGAGGAAGTTTTGTGACGTATTCTAGGTTGTTTAGTGCGTTTGGAAGAAATAGTGAATAAGGATAGGCTGGCCTTCAATAGTCGGCAGAGGAGAGCTTGTTATATAACATCAAAGATATGATCAATCGTTATTCATTGTCCATACGCATAATATCGCAGGTGGTGTCGTAGGAGTGACCTATTATGAGACTGCAAATGGCAAGATAAATGCAATCGAATTCGCATCCGAGAAACCTACTAGTGATACTGTGCTCTGTATACATGGATTTTGCTGCGATGCACGAGTTTTTACGTATGTTGGAAGGAAACTATCTAGTACGGGTTACAATGTCGTCAGTATCGATCTTCCAGGGCACAATATGTCGGATGGTGAAAAGGGCGATTTAGATTTTGATGCCTGCATCAAATCTATTCATCAGATAGTAACGCGACTGAAGAAGAG
>JALYGW010000167.1 GCA_030776915.1 Thermoproteota archaeon | reverse complement strand
AAACATTGAGATCCGGATAATGTCATCTGAATATCCCGGGATGATATCAATGGTGTCACCTTTGACCCGAAGGTTGCCGGGCACAAGTGATATATCATTTCGCTCATAACGCGCTTCAATAAAATTGTGAATTAGCAATTTGCGGTCGATTGTCATTCCTCTTGCTACTGGAATTGCGTTTTTCTCCCATTCTTTTGGCGAGCCAAGTGAATATATGCACGATACCGTAGACACAATTATCGTGGGCTCGCCAGACATCAACATCGCAGTCGCTTCTAGCCTCATCTTCTCTATCTTTTCATTCACCTCCGTGTCCTTTTCGATATAGGTATCTGTCTGAGGAATGTAACTTTCAGGCTGGTAGTAGTCATAAAAGCTTACGAAATAGCCGACATTATTTTTTGGAAAGAACTCTTTGAATTCGGCATACAGCTGCGCTGCAAGGGTCTTGTTATGAGAAATCACAAGCGTATTTTTGTTTGCGCTTGCAATGACATTTGCAATTGTAAACGTTTTGCCACTACCTGTCACACCGAGGAGGGTCTGTCGTCCAACCTTAGGCACGCCTATGACAAGCTGCTCTATTGCTTCAGGCTGGTCTCCGCTAGGAGGAAAGGCATCTTTTGCCAGAGTAAAGCCAGCAGAGCCGGTAAGCAAAGTGCTAGAACACCTATTTTTCCTAACGGGCTTATATGGCTAATGCCTCTCACTCTTTTACTCTGATTAATTGTATAAGCATGTCTTCATAATGTCTGGCTGTATGCCTGCTCGTTTGTATTAAAGATTCTGTTTTAGAATCACACTTGAAAGCACAGCAGATGGGGGATTAAGAAGAAATAATCCGCGGCAATATGCTATCATACATAGAGATACTAGTATGCTACTATCAAAATTCTGTGAAGAAAGTAATGAAATGAGGTATAAATCTACTCATCAGACATTTAGAGGAGGAATATGCTCTTGGTAGAAATTTCTCTTACAATAGATAAACCTGCGTATTAACAATTGATTGATTCTTTGTAAAAGAGAAAGAAAGGAGGAGAGAAAAGGACAGATACACCAGAGATATATATGTGTCTTTTCACCATTTCGAACAACTATCTATCATCAAATGCCCAAACAGTGAACAACAAACTCTTTGGGAAACTTGACCCTCCAAAAGGATAAAAAGAATACGAAAATCTTTTGTCCAACCACACTGCTATGTAGAGGTATGTACAGACTCGACATTTCTCGAGTAGGCAAGCGCGAGTTCTTGGATTTTCTGCAAGATGAGGGCAAAGTGCGACTGGACGATTACCTTGAGGGCGCAGTTGAGGTCGCGGAAGAGGTCCATTCTGCCCTAATGCGTGAAGATGGCACTTCGCCGTTCCTTGAAACCCATACGTGGCCGGTCACGATGGATGTCGTAAGGCATTATCGCTCAGTCAATCGCAATATCACAAGCGTAGAAATTGCAACTGCAATTCTGCATGATGTCATGGAAGATGATGAGAGAATCTTGAATCTGTATGAATCCAAGTCATATGGATTTGAAGCTTATCTTGCATACCGGTTTGGCAGCAGGATCGGCAACATTGCAAGCGAATTGAAGGTCAAGCCCCTCGAAAACTATCCAGGAGCAAACGATATAGAGCGCCAGCTGGAGCGCTTCTTAGAATACTGCGACATCCTTCGTGATGCCGAATATGATGTCAAAGTAATCAAGCTGGCAGACAGGCTCAACAATATGTCATTTATCCGGCGCGTTCCAGGACATGACAAGATAAGGCGCTACATGCGGGAAGCAGAAGACTTTTATATTGCATACACTATGTTGCCGCCCAAAATGCCTCGCTTCTATCAACTTATGAGAACTGCTTACGAAGAGCTGAGAGCTTCATCGACGCAAAAGCTAGTCGCCGCATAACTTTTCTTTACAAACAATTTAATGATAGTAATTTATGGGGATAAAGGATGTGATAAGCATTGGCGACAACAACAACAAAAGACCTCCATGTTGCAGTTATTGTGAAATTAGAACCTGATTTCTCTGAAGGAAATGTCAGCTACAACGCCGACGGTACGCTCAATCGGGCTGAAACAAAGAGTATCCTTGGACCCCATAGTGCTATAGCATCAAATGCGGCATTTTACGCTAAGGTCAAATATGGTGCGCGCGTTGCAGTTGGAACAATGGGCCCCCCTATTGCAGAGAGCGCTCTACAGCAAGCGCAGCTGCTTTGCGATGCCGACGAACTTCATTTGTATAGCGATAGGATCTTTGCAGGTGCCGACACGCTTGCCACTGCTGAAGTTCTCAAGGCCGGCATCTCTAAGGTGGAAGGAGGTAAAGTAGATATTGTATTTTCCGGGCACAGGGCGTCTGACGGCGAGACCGGTCAGACAGGACCTCAGACTGCTTGGAAGCTGGGCTATACCTTCTTTGGCAATGTCATAGATTATAATGTTGATCTGCAGAGTAGATTGGTGAGGGCAAAGCGCCTGATCTCGCTTCAAGGGTTTTATGATATCATTGAAGAGGTAGAGGCGCCTCTTCCGGTTTTCATATCTATAGACCCATCATATAAGGCATTTTTTAACACTGTGTCACAGAGGCTTGCTTTTGAAAGATACCAAAAAGAAGCAAAATCACGGGCAGAAAACTACAAGCAATTCCTGAAGGTTTTAAACACACAGCAGCTAGGCATCAATCCAAAACTAGTTGGGTTGCCCGGCTCACCAACGATTGTATACAAAGTCGAGCGCATACCAAAGGCAAAGGCTAGCAGAAAAGCCGAAGTTATCGACGGAACAAACCGTGATCTGATTGCAAGGGTGGCAGCCAACATGTATGAGGTGCTTGGAGGCATGGTGATTAAATGATGCCAAAATACCAGCACCTCTATGTTGTAATAGAGCATGAAGACGGCATACCAGTCCCTGTCAGCCTTGAGATGCTGGGTGAGGCTAGGCGGCTCATAGATGGCTTTAATAAGAAATATTCTTCTGACGAGAAAGTTGTCGCAGTTGTCCTTGGACACAATGTGCGCAAGTTATGTGAAGAACTTATTTTTTACGGCGCTGACGCAGTGATCTACGCAGATAGCCCGGAACTTAGATACAGGAGGAACCTTATCGACACCAAGGTGATAAGCCAGATAGCGAGGAGCAGAGAAGTAGCGGCAGAGTTTTCTGATACTTCTGAATTTATAAAGCCACGCTACATGTTTTTTGGCGCAGACAGCATAGGAAGGCACCTATCCTCTACAGTTCTGGCAGAGCTTGAATCAGGACTTGCGTCGGATATTAACAAACTTGTTATCGAGGACTTGGAATTAAAACATGAACATAAGACAAAGGGACAAGCGATGATGTATGAAAAAACGCTTGAAATGTACAGGCCCGACTTTTCCGGTTTCCTCTGGACCACTATTCTTTGCCTTGACAACCGTAACCCAACCATTGAGCGTGAATACCATCCGCAGGCGTGCAGCATAATTCCCGGCGTGTTTGCCGCAATTGAGCCCGATAAATCAAGGCGTGGCGTAATAGTAGACTATGTACCTGAA
>JALYGW010000166.1 GCA_030776915.1 Thermoproteota archaeon | reverse complement strand
GGCTGGAGCTGGCTGAAAGAACTCAAAGGGGCAATCCAGACGGGTAATGATGACGCTGTACACCATAGGATGTCAGAGGTTATCACAGGCAGGCCTGTGCTTTCGATGGCTAGAAGGATAGGTGGATTTCGCTTACGTTATGGCCGCTGCTATAACACTGGCTTTGCAACTGTAGGAATACATCCAGCAGTGCCGGCCTTACTTAACTATGCAATTGTCGTTGGCACCCAGATCAAAATGGACATGCCTGGCAAGGCGTCTACTATAGCTCTTGTCGACACTATTGAACCGCCAGTCGCCAGACTGGATGATGGCAGAGTTATACAAGTGTCTACGGTAGAGCAGGCCGAAAGGATTCGTCCCCATATCAGTAAGATCCTATACCTTGGCGACATGCTAATAAGTTACGGGGACTTTCTCGAAAATAACGCCCAGCTGCCGCCTGCAAGCTTCGTAGAAGAAATATGGAGACAGCAGTTACGTTCAAAGCTGCCTACAATGCAGGCATCAGACCTTGACAGGGAGAGGCTGATTCAGATGGCTGAAAACCCCCTTGTTCTGCCGTCAGTTGACGAAGCATTTGAAATCAGCAAAAAACTTGGACTGGCATTGCATCCGAAGTATTTGTTCTATTGGGACTCCCTCACGGTTGAGGAAGTACTCTACCTGAAAGACATGCTATCTAGTGAAGTGCGGTTGCCTTTTGACACTAAATTAAAGGACATCTTAGAGCGGCTGGGCATAGTCCATTCTATAATGCATGACCAAATCAGCCTTGATGACAGCAACCAAGCAACCTCATTGAGAAGGCTTCTCGGCGGGCCAGCCGTTGTTGAATCGAATAATGCCCTAGAATTTGTCAACAAAACATCCGGTGTTCTTGTGATGCCCAAGTTTTCTTCTGCTATTGCTGTGAGAGTCGGCAGGCCAGAAAAGGCAGCTGAGCGCAAGATGAAGCCGCCAGTACATGTGCTCTTCCCAATCGGGGCAAAAGGTGGCTCAACTCGCGACATCCTAAAGGCTTGTAAAGAAGATTCCTTCTATACCCAAATAGCGAACAGATATTGCAATAGCTGCAAGTTGCCCTGTATTGGCACGCATTGTAGAGTGTGTGGCGCTTCAGCTATGCTGCGCAACCTGTGCGTCGTATGCAGAGAGGAAGTTGAAGATGGGGAAAAATGTGCACGTTGCAGAAAAGAAGGCCGAACTTACTCCTCAGTCAACTTTCCGCTCAAGTTCGCGCTGGAGCAGGCAAAGAAAAAGCTGGGCGTAGATCCCCAAGAACCCTTAAAGGGAGTCAAGTCGCTCATGAGCTCCCATAGATCCGCAGAGCCTTTGGAAAAGGGGATCCTGCGCCAAAAACATGGTCTCCATGCCTTCAAGGATGGCACGATCCGATTCGATGCTACCAATGAGCCGCTCACCCACTTCAAGCCCGCATGGATATCTGTCAGCATTGAGAAGTTAAGAGAGCTTGGATACACACATGATTATCTTGGCAAAGATCTAACCTCACCAGATCAGATTGTAGAGTTGATGATGCAGGATGTCATAATCCCTCGCGACTCTGCAAAGCACCTTGTTAATGCAGCGAAGTACATTGATGAAGAGCTCGTCAAGTTATATGACTTAGAGCCATTTTACAGCTTGTCTTCACTTGATGGCCTTATTGGTCACCTGATCGTAGGTCTTGCACCACACACATCGGTAGGCATTGTGGGAAGGATAATTGGCTCTGCTGATTCGCAGGTTTGTTTGGCATCGCCAATATGGCATTCTGCCAAGCGCCGGGACTGTGATGGCGATGCCGACTCTGTGATGCTCTTGATGGATACATTTCTGAACTTTTCCTATGACTTTTTACCAGACAAGATAGGTGGGCTGATGGACGCGCCGTTACTCATACAGCCTATTGTGCTCCCACACGAGGTTCAGCGTCAGGCGCACAACGTAGATATTGCAAGCACGTACTCGCTTGAATTCTATGAAGCGACATGGAAGCAGGCCAAGGCTGCCGACATAGCTGACATGACAGAGACCATCAAGAACAGGATAGGCGATCCTCGTCAGTTCTTTGACTATGGCTTTACTCATTTAACCAACACACTCGTCACAAAGGCGCAGAGGAGCGCCTACTCTACTCTTAACACTATGGAAGAGAAGTTGAAAATGCAGTTTGATACTGCAAAACTGATAAACGCAGTAGACGCTAACGAAGTTGCCGCAATGGTGCTTACTACACACATTCTGCCTGACATAATCGGTAACATGAGATCCTATTCTTCGCAGACATTTCGCTGTACGACCTGTGGCGCCAAGTTTCGTAGAATGCCCCTGATGGGCAAGTGCATTGACTGCGGCTGCGCATTAATCCAAACAGTAACAAGGGGGGCAGTTGAAAAATACCTTGGCATTGCAACTGACATGTGCAAACAATACAAAGTTAACGATTATTTGCGCAGCAGAATTGAATCAATATCACTAGAACTAAAATTGATCTTCAAGGAAGAAAGGAGGACTCAATCGAGCATGATGGAGTTCATGGGTGGCTAGGGTTGCTCTACAAATGTCTTGTAGATCTTGACTGCATCTTCTTTGTCCTTTGCGCCAACAATTGTAGCAGCACCACTTGAAAGGAAACTTACAGACATCCTGCCTGAATTGACTGCAGTTATTCCAAGGTTCCCCCTTGTCTTGACCTTGTAGCCAAGCGACTCAGCATTCTTGATCATGGAGCTCAGGTTGATAGGCGTAGGC
>JALYGW010000165.1 GCA_030776915.1 Thermoproteota archaeon | reverse complement strand
GTCCAATGGCGTCCAGCACTATATAGTGGTTAGGACTCTCATTGATTCTGACGCTTGACATTTCAGTAGTAATATGCACAAAGCAGAATTTAAACTCTATTCTTAGAGAACTTATTCTTCAGACCTAACCTATTGCGATACCTTAGTGCAAAAGGACTAGATTTCAGCTTGTAGATACACGCTTAGTAGTTTTTGTATCAATAAACTAATGCTAGCTAGCTGAAGAAAG
Organism: Thermoproteota archaeon; assembly: GCA_030776915.1. Lineage (GTDB taxonomy): Archaea > Thermoproteota > Nitrososphaeria > Nitrososphaerales > Nitrososphaeraceae > Nitrososphaera. Next base: position 9,794 of record JALYGW010000165.1, on the reverse strand, counting down.
TACGACTTAATATTATATCTCCATCTATCTTTTTCTCATTTGCTAGAAAATAGATACAACTTTTCAGTCTGTGAAATAGGATTTTGATTATCCTGTACCCTCAGGCAATTCCATAGACGAGGATTTAGAAGTTGCAGATAAAGGTCAAATAATCGGCATCTGACAATGACAATCTAAAAATCCAAAACGCGTGAAAATGCAAGATTTTCTACTAACCTCTAAATGCAAAATCCTTCCTGTATAAGACATAGTTGAAAATCTTTTTGTTGTTGGCATTTCAGCTAGAGTGCTCGTCTGTTCCTTCAAGCTAGGCCATAGAGGATTTTGCAGCATCTGTCATTGCAGATATCCATGATGATAAAAAATAGGTATGAACGAGGCTGTACGTGTGCTAACAGTAAGCTATCAGATATGTAAAAAGGCAGTAGCAGATAGGCACCTAGCCGGATCCACATCCACTAAAGCCGCATTCGATGCACACATTACATCCTTCGGTGATTATCAGCCGGGCATTGCACGTTGGGCACAGATCCTCTTGTATGTCAGTATGCTGCATAATGGAAGATATTGAAGCAGACTTCTTTGCTGCAGACTGGACTTCTTGAGGTGTAAGAGCCGTCATCGCTGCAGGCTTTTCGTCTTCTATGCTTGATTCTTTGAATATCTTTTGCATCTGCTCTAGAACATAGGGTTCTTTAGTATTGCTGAGGACATAATCGACTACATGCTTGCTGGGCTTAACAGCAAACGTCCTTTCGCCGGTGTTTTGGCCAGTGATGTGAAGCACCTGCTCGTGGCGAGAACCATCTCTAAAGACTGTAACACCTTTCAATCCAAGCTCATGAGATAGTAGATATGCGCACTTGACGTCTTCTGCGGTCACGTCGCCAGGCATATTGATAGTTTTTGCAATGGCGTTGCTGATCCATTTCTGCCATACAGCCTGCGCCATCACATGATCCGTCCAGTGGATGTCAATTGCAGTCACAAATATCCGCTGCATCCACTCAGGAATCTCGGATAAGCCGCGGACAGAACCATAGTTGTTTGCAATCTTGGTCAGTATTTCATCAGAGTATAGGCCGTTTTCTTTCAGCATGCTTTCAAACACCTTATCAGCGTAGAAGAAGCGACCCACAGTCACGCGCTTTTCATACACAAGTGCAAACACTGGTTCCACACCATTTGCAGTATCTGCGATCATCGAGAGCGTGCCGGTTGGGGCAATGGTTGAGGTCCACGAGTTACGTATTCCATGCTTCTTGATCTTTTCAATAAGTGTGTCCCAGTCGTATGTATGCGTCTCTTTTGGCAGCTCGTAGTATCCTGCCACAGGTATTCGGCCCTTGACATAATCACTGTTCTCAAATAGCGGGAATGATCCACGAGACTTTGCAATGGCGACACTTTCATCCATGCTCAAATATGACACGGCTTCTGCAAGCTTATTCATGAATTCATAGCTGTCCTTGGAATCATATGGGATCTTGAGCAGAAACAACAGATCAGCTATGCCCATGATGCCAAGGCCTATTCTCCTTGTCTCCTTTGTCGCAACCTTGACTTCTTCTACAGGATATTTGTTCATGTCAATGATGTTGTCTAGGAATCTTGTTGCAAGTCTGATCGCCTGCTCGTAGCGCTGCCAGTCAAACTCGTATGCGCCATCAGCTTTGCGTTTGACAAAGTTTGCCAAGTTGATCGAGCCGAGATTGCATGATTCATACGGGTAGAGCGATTGCTCGCCACAGGGATTTGTGGCACGCAGCGGCCCGCCTCTTGCTCCAATGAGTGGATTGTACTTGTTAATATTATCAAAGAATATTACTCCGGGTTCAGCGCTCTTCCACGCGCTCAATGCGATCAGGTCTACAAGCTGCTGCGCGTCAATGTGCCTCATTGGCTCCTTCATCCTTGGACTGCGCAGAGGATACTTGTGATTGCCATCCTTGTTGACAAGCGCCTTCCAAAAGTCATCCCAGATGCCGACGCTTACATTAAAGTTCTCAAATACTCCAGGCTTTGTCTTAGCCGTCACAAACTTTTCAATGTCTGGATGCCATGCCTCAAGGATACCCATGTTGGCTCCACGGCGCTTGCCTCCCTGCTTGACGACATCGGTGATGGTATCAATGATGCGCATAAAAGAGGTTGGCCCTGACGCAACGCCTGATGTCGATGCTACAATGTCGCCCTCCGGCCTCAGGTCGGAGTAGTTTATGCCCACTCCGCCGCCCGACTTGAAGATCATGGCTGCGTCAGTGGATGCTTTCATGATGCCTACCATGTCATCGGGCATGTCAAGCACAAAGCATGCTGATAGTTGTCCAAGCTTTGCGCCGGAGTTCATCAGAGTAGGCGTGTTTGGCAGATAGTCCCGTGAAACCATCAGGTTGTAGTATTCCCTAACCCGCTCTTCATATTGTGCCATCTTGCCCTCCACTATCATCCTAAGCAGATCCTTGAAGCTGATCTTCATTTGTCCCTGCTGTGCGCAGTAGATGTAGTGACGGATCATTGCTTCAAAATGGTACCTGTTCAGATAGCAGCTACCAAGGTGCAGCTTGTTGTCAAAGTCCTCTAGCTTGTCGTAGTAGCGATCCGCTTCTTCAATGTTCTGTGTATAGCCCCCTGCAGGGGTAAATATAGAAGAGTCGTGCATTACGTCAGCAATCGCGACTAGGGTTGCAACCCTTTCAAACATTTGCTTGGGACCTTCAATGATCTCATTATTGCTGTCGCGCAGCAAATACCGCGCAGCAAGCACTCTTAGGGAATTAATGTCAAAAGCCTTATCAACTTCATCGAGATCCTTCTTGTTGAGGATCTTCATCTTCTCATCACGCACTTTACGCCTTTCGTGTCTGTAGAGTATGTAGGCCTTAGCTGTCTCAGATAGCCCCTCTTCAATAAGTATGGACTCCACCATGTCCTGTGCGTCTTCTACGCTTGGAATAGTCTTTTCGCTCTGCTGAACCATCTTTTGTACTACCTTTGCACCTAGCCGCTCAGCCAGAGGGTAGTCCGGCTTGCCCGTTGCGACGAGTGCCTTGTATATTGCGTTTGAAATTTTGGACTGCTCGAAATGGACTATGCGTCCGTCACGTTTCCGTATCTTTGCAATCAGCGTTCCCTTATTATTAAATTCAGTAACTCCCGCCATCCCAGATTGTACAGAAGATTACAGGTTCTTAAAGATTGGGAGCCCACATCATATAACTTTTTTTGGCACTAAAAAATGAATGCAAATTACTACTGAAAAAACATATTAGATTTTCAATGAAAACTAATCTAAAATCTGAATATATAAGTATGATATATTGAATAAATATATTATACTTATAAGTTCTTGTCATTGAGCCTTCAAACGTTGGCATAAGTTGCTCGCTTTAGAGCATAATAGCAAAAAGTCGCGCAGAGGCAAGGGATGCTTAAGTAATTGCAGTTACAAATAGAGAGGCACATTGTGAGGCGACTTGCAGAACTCGCATATATCTACACCTTCTTTTGAGCGCTGACCGCACGTTGTGCAGACTGCAAATCCAATACTGAGACGTAGAAATGGTAGCTCTTGTACAGCGGCTTCTATTGCACTTTTCATTTCTGCTGGCGACAGGTTTGTTAGGTCAAGCAATGCTGTAAAGCCTCCATTCAGCAGCTCGTCAATTGCCAGGCATTCTTGAATTGAAGCTTTGCCGTCATTAAGAATATCCTTGCCATTGAGTGTCATGCCTTGGGAATAGCTGGTTGTATTCTGCGATTGCAGAAGAGAGATCTTGCCATACTTCTCAGAATCTAGAGTAGCAAATCTTGACCCACTGTTGTCTGAAACCATTGCAATGCCAGCTCCTTCCTCTCCCAGCATCTTGCCCTGCCCGGTGGTCACTTCGGCAGCAGTCTTTAGCACTTTCTGAAGCACTTCGTTAGAAGACTCTCCTAGTACGTTATAGACTGACTCCCTGGTGCCAGTAAAGTTGACTGCTATGCTAGCTGTGCTCATCTCCATCAACTGGCTCGCACTTGCAAGTGCAGGCATCATCCCCCTTTTGACATAGTCGACGATTATTTTTTTTCGGAGTGACATTGCAGCAAGCGATGGTTTTATCATGAGCGCAAGCTTGGCACGGAAGTAAGTTTCATCCTTATTCGATTCATATGCAAGCCTTGGCAAGTTTATCGAAAGCAGATGGAACGACATTGCAGCTGTAGCTTTGACGTCTGCCTTTTTGATGCCATTGCTTGCCCGCACCTTGTTGCCAATCGAAATTATGCCTCCGCTTCGTACTGCTGCTATGATGTGGTCAAGGCTGTCCGTCATCCTGCCTGACAGCGAAAGGCCAAATCGGGGCATGGGCGTATTATTGACATACCTCCTGTAGCCATCCAAGAGTGCATTGAGCTGCTGGGCATCTAAGCTGTCAGTTTGCATTGCAATGGTGGTTACAGGCATACCAGCAGAATACGATGGCGCACCTGACGAGGACAGAAGAGCCCTTGCAAACCGAGAGGCAATGTCCTCCGGCTCATTGACGTTGTTAAGCAGTGCCGACACGTAGCCTTCAATCACAACTTCTGTTGACGCTTCTCTTGAAAGGAGCGAGACCAATGCTGGCAGGGTTGTGACAGCATCGTCAGAACTCTTAATTGGAGGGATCCTAGCCATATTCAAGAATTTCCCTTTTAGATCCAAGCCGCCTTCCAGCAGCTCCGACAGGTCAATGAATACAGTATCGGGCAATAAACCCCAGACAGGGGTATTAGAAATGTTGATCTCGCCTGCCAGATGCATATCTGCAATGTCCTTTGGCAGCATGTTGAACAGTAAGTATTCAGAAAAGACCGCACCAGCAGTCCTTGTCATGACACGCTCTATTCCATTTCTGGCTGGCTCGTCCTGGGACAGCAGCTGAACAATGTCTGAGGACGGGAGACCCAGCCGCGCTAGCTTGTTTCTATATTCCTCATGGCCATGCTCTATGAGAATAGAGTTGACGGTCTCACGTATGAGCGATGATGTGAGATAAGTGGTCTGGAACCTGTAGATCTTGTTCTCTACTTCTTCGGTGATCTTATGGGCCTGCTCAAGCGGCAGATTGGCTTCCCTTACAAGGGATTGGATTATCTTGTGAGAATTAAACTCCTCAATGGTATGCTTGTTTGTCCTCACATACATCTTGCCGCTCTCTATGATTGAACGCTCCTCAATCTGGCGGGCAAGGCTCAGCACCAGTTTACCAAGGTTCGTGATGGTGTACCGACGCTCCGTCTTGTTGAGGGCAACCAGCAGCTGGCGAAGCAGCTTCCTCAGGTGATAGGCAAATTTGCCAGACTCTTTCTTTGATTTAAAGCCCGCAAGGGCCTTTAGTTCCGAGTATGTCAGGGGGCCCTTTGCATTCAAAATTCGCAGAATGTCGATTCTGTTAGGGCTAGCCATAACAGAGAAAATCATCCTTACGCGTTTTGACGCGGATTCTAAAAGTCCGCCTTTCTGAGAATCTTTTTGATAATCAAAACTCAGTTGTTCCATTAGGCCTCATATCTAGATAAATGATTAAAACTACTTTGTAAAATATTTTTAACTAATTACATGATCCAATCTATATTGCTCAATCGACTTTTTGGTCGACCAGTCTAGCTTTCAACCAGTACCTGAGCCTTTTCAGTTGGTGCATCCTCTCGTTTTTGGGAGGGAATGCTAGTTGGAACGTCTGGGAGCCTCGCTTTTGCCTCGTCCTCAAGTGCTCCTTCAATCTGGTTAAGGATCGAAAGGGCCTCTGTGTCCATCGGAGTCGAGATTCTGGCGTCTGCCTTGATATTTGCATTGAGGAGCACATCTGCAGTGACTGTCGAAACTTCAGAGAGTGCCTCATTAGCGGCTGGAATGGCCCTAGTCAGATCCGCCTGGATACCTTTTATCATCTCAATTGTCGGATCTATGGTGTCAAGGATTGCGGCAAATTCGTTGATTGTACTGAAGCGTATCACTACTGCCTCAAGTGCAAGGCCGGTGTGTTGTGTGTTTCTGCGTAGGCGCCGCACATTGATCAGTTCGGTCGCAAGGATCTTTGCTCGGGCATTATTACCTACCTTAATGTTGGCAGCTATCTGCTCTAGAAAAGATGTCTCCATTGAGGCGAACTTTCTGTCGAGCAGCTTGAGATGCCCAAGCTGGTTGTACACGACACCTGTCGCATGGGTGATCTGGCTCATGAACTGCTGACGCTTCTCTCCTCCCGTCATCTTGCTGTTACTACGCTAGATTAAATGGAAAAAACTCTAGGTGTCGAAGACAGTATACCAAAAACTATCATAAAGCTAAGCTACAAAAAAAGTTGTATCTTACAGTAGCAATGCGAAGGGAGACCATACTATAATCAAGATTCTCGCCAGCGATGACGACTATAGGGGCCTCTTAAAGGCGAAACAGTCAAGGGACATCTTAGGGCACGCAATCGGCTCAAGTAAGCCCTATGGTAATTGCATTTGTAGTTGCGACCAGCTTTTCAGCTGTGGAGTACTGTACCTTAAAGTGGGAATGGTTTGTACGATATGTGCTCGTCAGTGGCCTACATCTAGAAGAAGAAGAAGAAGAATAATTTCTTGCGTGACTGGCACTAGTGTATGCTAGGTTCATTCAAGCAAGCATACAGAATGATATAAAAAATACGCAGTTGGAATCACAAGAAAAAGATATGCGTGTTCTAGGCAACAGGAGCAGCTATTTCTGGAGCATAAGACCGTGCTTGGAGTCATAGCCTGCAACCCTCACCTTGGTGCCTATCGGCAGGTCGGCAGGCGTCTTGATGCCAGGGAGTAATCCTGACGCTCTTAGGGGAGCATTGTCTAACTTGAACACCACCCATGCATACGAGCCGACATCCTCAAAACCTTCTGGCACAACTGCTTGGATGGTGTATGTCACAACAATGCCACTTCCTTCAAGGTCAACTTGCTCAAATTTGTTCCCGGCACATTTTTCACAAAAGAATAGGGTCTCCAACATCAGGTGGCCGCACTTTACGCATTCTTGGGCCAAGATCTTTTTCCTGTTTGCAGCCTCAATGAACTTTTCCAAGGTGCTTTTATGAGTCGATAATTTCTCCTCTATCATTTCCTATCCACTTTCTTGAATATATGAACTGCGGCGCTAGCACCGGTAGCCCCAAAGTTGTGAGTGAGTGCGACCTCGGCATTTGGAACTATACGCTCGCCGGCTTTGCCAGTGAACTGCTCAAATACTTCGACTACTTGCCCGACACCTGTTGCGCCGATTGGGTGCCCTTTTGATTTCAAGCCGCCTGACGGATTTATTGGGATCTCGCCGTTAAGGCGTGTCGCTCCATCCCTTACCGCATGGACAGCCTTGCTCTTTGGGAAGAACCCAAGATCTTCAATGTCAATTATCTCTGCTATGGTAAAGCAATCATGCACTTCGGCAAAGTCGATATCCTTTGGACTCACTCCGGCCATCTTGTAAGCCTGCCTTGCGGCAGCCACTGTACTTGGAATGGTCGTAATATCTTCGCGCCCTTGAACAGCTGCGGGCGAGGCGCCCCTGCCAGATCCAATTATTTCGATATATGGCCTGTCACTCTTTTTCGCAAACTCTTCGCTACATAGAATAACTCCAGACGCACCATCAGAGAACGGGCAGCAGTCAAGCAGCTTCAGCGGTGAAGCCACTACCGGTGACTTTAGCACATCATCGACGGTTATTTTCTTGTGGACATGCGCCTTTGGGTTCATCAACCCGTTTTCATGGTTCTTGACTGCAACGTGAGCGAGGTCTTCTTCAGTTGCCTTGTGAGTAGTCATGTAAGCGCGTGCCATTGATGCAAAAAGCCCAGGGAATGACGCGCCGTTACCACCTTCATAGAAAAAATCAGAGCAGTAAGAGAATAAGGTCGTGCTACGCGCCGTGCCAGTATGCGTCACCTTTTCAACACCAAGAGCAAGGACGCAGTCATAGAACCCGGCTGCTACATTAGCATATGCTTCTCTAAACATCACGGAGCCCGAGCCACATGCCGATTCAATTGTAAGGCCAGGAACATAAGGAATTCCAAGGTTACTCATGATGACAGGTGCCATGTGGACCTGTTTGTCTGCAACTCCGAAAACGTTTGAAATGTATCCAGCCTGGATCTCTTTTGGAGTAATCCCAGCAGATTCAACGGCATCTTTGGCCGCATTTAGCGCAATCTCTATAATGCTTTCGTTTAATTTTCCATATTTCGTGCTGCCCGCACCGAGAAGGCAAACTTTGTTGGTTGTCATCTCATAAAAGATGCTTTTTTATATATAAATAGATTAAACACCCTTGATACGTAAGAATCATAGCAGATGTTTAGTAAGGAATACTCGAGCTCTGTAGTACGTCAGGCAGATATCAACCTAAACTGGCGGGCTTGCAATGATGAGTCGTACACACGCACGTTCGGGCATTATTGTATTTTTTCTTTTTTATGACGAACTTGTCGTTACAACTAAACTTGTACAATCTGCAGGCGGAGGGTTGCACAGCCCAAGGACATGCAGTATTGTAGTGTGTACCTCAACACAATCATGTTCTGCAATCACAATGACGCCAGCAAGGGGTCAATGTAATTTCACCTATCACCAGCACGCCTTTTTCCTTTGGGTTATGGAATCATAGCCATATCTTTTCAAGGAAGATAAAACGTAGAAGTCTATGACAGAGTGGAATAGCAAGCATTATTGAAATGTAAGAAGAAGGATCGGATTATGTAAGAAGAAGGATCGGATTAATATGCGCAGGTCTGCCAAGATCTCACCTAGTCCTTGTACACCCTTGTCGTCTGTGAAAAGCCTGCTGCTGCAAGGAGAATAGCTCAGGCGCTTGGCGAGCCGACGGAGTCGAGGCCCGGAGGCATTTCTATCTTTGAGGTAAAAAATAGTGGGCGCCACTATAAAATATGCACAGCACTTGGACACCTGTATGGCCTGATCGATGTCACCAAGAACAGAAGCGTATACCCTGTGCTTGACTTGGAGTGGTCGCCTGTTGCCAAGAACCCGCAAGTGATCAGAGCCATAAATGCCATTTCCAAGCTAGCTAAAGATGCTTCATCATTCGTGCACGCGTGTGATTATGACCAAGAAGGAGAAGTGATAGGCCACAGTATCTTACAGTATGCATGTGGTGATAAATATGCAGAAGCACTAAGAGCTAAATTTTCGACACTAACTGACGAAGAGATAAGAGATTCGTTCGCCAATCTGGCCAAGCCAAACTGCGGGCTCGCAGAGGCAGGCAGGTCGCGTCACATGCTCGATTTCATTTACGGAGTGAACCTCTCAAGAGCACTTATTAGGTCATTTAAGAGCATCGGCAGATATCGCAATCTCTCAATTGGGAGAGTGCAGGGACCTACGCTTGCCTTTGCAGTCAACAGAGAGATCGAGATCAGGTTGCACATACCAGATCCCTATTATATAATAACTGCACAGTTTGAGAAAGACGGACGAATATTTTCTGCGCAGTATGAAAAGCCAAAAGTGGGGAAGCCTGCGGAAGCAAAAGCAATCATAGATGCCTGCGTAGGCAGAAACGGAACTGTAAACAACATTAGCGACAACGAGTCGATGCTGCCCTCGCCAGTGCCATTCAACATAGGCGACCTCCAGCGTGAAGCATACAGCCTGTTCAAGCTTAGCCCAGGCTATACACTTGCAATAGCGGAAAAATTGTATTTGCAGGCATTGATCTCATACCCGCGCACCTCAAGCCAAAAGCTTCCATCGTCCATAGGATATGATAAAATAATTTCGGG
>JALYGW010000164.1 GCA_030776915.1 Thermoproteota archaeon | reverse complement strand
CAGGACTCTCAAGCGCAGTCAGATTGCGGGTGCGGGTCTAGATGTATTTGCAACTGAACCTCTGCCACGGTCAAATCCCCTTTTGAAAATGAAAAATGTGGTATTGCTCCCGCATATTGGAAGCGCCACATATCAGACACGCTCCAAGATGGCAGAAGTTGCAGCAAGAAACTTGCTTGATGTTCTAATAGAAAAAAAAGAGCCCAATCCTAAGTTTCTGGTGAACCCAGAAGTAAAGAACGTACGCCCATTGTAAGATAATTTTGCGAGCTTACATGAGTTTTTTCTCTCTCTTTCTTCATTATCTCTTTGACTCCCACTCTTTTTTCTTTCTATCATATTCTGCACGGCCGTATGCCAGCCTAGCAGGATGACCCATTACCACGGTATCAGGCAGGACATCCTTTGTCACAACTGCAGCCATTGCAACTACGCTGTTCCTACCTACCCGAATACCCGGTTTGAAGACAGACCTTCCGCCTATTATGGCACCATCCTCCACTATTACCCCAGCCATCTTGGGGCTCATTGGGTAAGGATCGTTTGTGAATGCTGCTGCCGGCCCAATGAAAACATTCTTGCCAATTACCGTGAGGGGAGGAATGTAAACTGACCCCTCAATTCTAGTATTGTCGCCTATTTTGACCTTGTAATCCACATGCGTCAGCGAACCTATCATGACATTGTCTCCTATTTCAGCATCTTTTCCCACGTACGCAAAGTGCCATACCTTGACATTCTTCCCGATCTTGGCACTCTTGTCAACATAGTTTGTCACGCCCGGCAATGCGGTATAGTTGTTGCTCATTCCTTCACAAATGCCATGGATTTCCTTGCCTTATAACTTTGTCAGGGATCTTATTTTGCCATTTCCTCAAAAACTCGATGTCTTGGGCCTTTTGCCTTTCTCTAAGCTCGTCGGGTAGCATGATAGGTATCTCATCAATTATTGGGTAGTAGCGGTTGCACTTTGTGCAAAATAGAATGCCCTCTTTCACGGTCTGACCTTCTGAAACGATCTGAAAAAGCTCTAGTGGATAGTGCTTGTCTATGGGACATGCAAGGATATCAAGCATCGACCTATTCATTTCAGATCCAAATACACAGGCGAGCCGGTATTACTTGACAGTATAGCTGCTTCTGCCACCTTTGTCACATTTGTTGCGTCTGTAGCAGTTACGACTATCTTTGCATTACCTTCTATAGATTCAACAAAATTCTTTAGCTCTAATGTTAGCGGCTCTTGGAACTTACGGCGCGGCACTATGGTAGCTTCGGCATGGTCTATTCTGATCTCCTGTGTCAAAAAATCACCGGAAATAATGCCGTCAGTGCATACAGCACTAAAAGTCCTCACCTTTTTTGGAGTAAGCCAGTTGGATGCGATGATGGCTACTTTTTGCCCTTCGAAGCCAAGCATGATGGTTGCAAAGTCCTCATGTGCATGAAAGCGTTTGCCAGCACGTGCAAATATGACGTGGGGAGGGCTCCCAAAGAGAAATATTGCCGCATCAATGTCATGCACTGATGTATCATATATTATCCCTACATCTGTGATATGTGGCGGCATCCTGTTTTCCCTGTGGAACTCGATCATCATAGGGTCGCCATACATCTTGCCCTCTATGAGCTTGCGCGTGTCGCTAACAGCAGGGTTAAATCGCTCGACGTAGCCAGATGTTATAATTAGCTTTTTCCTTTCCGCCATCTGTGTCATTTCTTCACATTCTTTAGAAGAGAATGACATTGGCTTTTCAATAAATATGTTAATACTATGTTCTATAACCTTCTTGGCTACAGCTGCGTGCGTGTTTGTAGGCGTACATACTAGACAGCCGTCAAGTCGTTCCTTTTCCAGCATCTCGTCAATTGCAGAATATGCTTGTGCACCATGTCTGCTTGCAATCTCCTTAGCCCTAGCAAGGTCAAGATCGCATACCGCGGCCAGGCAGTCAAGCTCCCTCAACACTCTTGCGTGGTTCTTGCCCCATCCACCAACACCTATAACGGCAATTCTAGTGTTACTGTGGGTAGTGCCTACCATACAGAGGTCAACCACTCCATGTATTCTTTGGCTTCGGCAGACACTATCTTGGCATACATTTCACGGATGTCCCTTGTCAACGGCCCTTCCTTTCCGCTACCTACAAGGTGGCAATCTATACTGGTAACTGAGACTATCTCTGCTGCAGTGCCGGTAAGGAATATTTCGTCAGCCATATACAGTTCAGTTCTCGCTATCTGGCGCTCGATGACCTCGTAGCCCAACTCTTTTGCTATTGTCATGACAGTTTCACGCGTTATCCCTTCAAGGGCTGACTCGGTGAAATATGGCGTATAGATCTTGCCGTGCCGGACAACAAAAATATTTTCGCCAGAAGCCTCACTTACGTTGCCGTACAAGTCAAGCAGAATCGATTCGTCATAACCGTTGCGCTTGCTCTCCTGTGTTGCTAGAATTGAATTGAGGTAGTTGCCTGCAGCTTTGGCAAGTGGAGGGGTCATACTGTCATGGATGCGCCTCCACGAAGAGACACATGCCCTAATGCCTTCTTCTTTAAAGTATTTTGCAAACGGAAACGTGATTATAACAGTATGAGTTGGCGAGTACTTTGTCACATTAAGATCAATACCGTGCAGGCCTACAAATGTCAGTGGGCGGATATAGCACGACTCTTTAACCTTGTTCTCTTGCAACAGCTCGACTGTAGCATTTGCAAGTTCCCGGGCAGAATATTTGAGCGAAATTGAGTAAACTCGGGCAGAGTGGTGAAGTCGCTTCATGTGATCTTCCAGCCGGAAAATGTAGACGTTGTTCTTGGCTGCATAGGCACGTATACCTTCAAAGACCGCAGTGCCGTAATGGAGGGCATGTGTATAGATTGGAACTCTGGCGTCTTCCCATTTCACGAGCTTGCCATCAAACCAGACAAACTCGCCGCCTTTTTCCTTCATGTATGAAGCCACAATCCCTCGCTGGCTTATAAAAATCTTGAACTACCGGTAGCCTTCCTTGGGGAATTTCATCCCCATCACCCTTGTCGTGCTATCTTCCATTCTTGCAAACTTGTCCACAATGTTCCAGCTCTTCTTAATGATTTCTGCTACTGCTTCAGGCACTTTTTCGCGCCATCCTTCGTCTCTGTCACCACCTTCAACCACCTGCCGATAGAGCTTTGCCCTGATCGATGATGCGGAAACTTCAAGCCTGTCAGCTTTGAGTGGGTTGAGCCTGTATGCCTTGAGCATGAGCCGCTCGGCCTTGTCGCCAGTGTATGACACAAACTTTTCCTCATTTATCTGTATAATTATCTGGTTGCGGAGTTCCCATGACCGTGACGAAAGAAGCGGCGGCATGTACTTGCTGTACGGCGCGTAGAAGGTATAATCTGGAAGCACTGCGACAGAGTCACCAAAGACGGATTCAACCATCTGCTTCCGCAGCTGATATGAAAATGGAAGGCTCTTTGTGTTTACCTCCTGCCCGTCTTTAATAAAGCGCACTGGGAAAATGTAGACGCGATAGTCCTTTTTGAGCCTCGAGATTATTGATTTGTGAGCATTAGTCATTGGGTTTAAATGCACAAGGTAGATTGCGGCGGCGGCGGCGGCGCCAGTAGTGCTCATGATTTAACTTGGATAGTACAAGAAAGAGATAATAAGAAAGAGTAAAAGAAACAGCAGGCCTAGCTCTTCCTTATCTCGATTTCAATCGTAGAGACGTTTCTCGTCCTGCCGTCCTCCGATTGGACTGTCTCAGATCCAATCCTTACGTCACCTATCTTGTATCCTGCATTTTCCATCCTCTTCAGCGTGATCTGCGATACGTCTACTGCTCGTCCAATGCTCAGGCCCCTTGCCTTGATTGTCACGTATGGCTGGTTGGCTAACTGGATCAGAGTTGACGTCACATATGTCATGAGCGGTTTCTTGCCAATGTATATTGTGTCGTGGGGTCCTTCTCTGCGTGGGGTTGTCTGTTCTTGTGATGGTTGTGGTGGTTCCGACATAGATGGGTTAAACCCTTAGGGATAATTTAAGTCAACGGTCAACAAAGCATCTTTATTTAATTCCAATCTTAACCCTTTTATGATTATCACTAGCGATGTATTATAGAGAGAGAAATATGTAAGGCAGGCATGCGTACTGTATCAGTTGCGTTTGTTTGGCAAGAGAGGAGGCAGTAACAAGTGGAAGGCAGAATATGACGATACACTCTACAAGATCTATGATTGGGGTGGCAACCTTGCAGGTTACTTGTTCCCAGCATACAGTGATATCGAGCCCAAAGATGAAGAAATTATTGTGGAGTTGAATAGAATCCACGCCCAAGTCACGGAAGGGACACTTTTGCTACCGATGGTAAAGCTGAACCTGCTTGATAACAATGAAGGAATAGACATTGAGTATGTTATTTCTTCACTTCAAGCAAACACAGAGAGAATCAACAGGTGGAAAGAGTGGTTGCATGATAACGCCGAACCATTCAATATTGTGAATTCTGTTGTGTATACTGCAAGAGAAGATCGCAACATGCTGTCAATAGCTCTTGGCATCGTTAAAGCGTTTAATCTAGGTGAAAAGGAAGTACGCGACTTTTTATCTCCATTGCTTGACAAGCTGCATGAAGATGGGCTTCTCTGATTTTTTATATATACGAAGGCGCTCCTGTGTTATGCAAGTATGAAGATCCAGTTTGCGCATCACCTCGTCTGTCTCCAACACACCGACAAGCAGTTGCGCCTCCACCTTGAGAGCCTTGAAATGGATGGAGCAAACGAGTGTACGGAGGGATTTCTGAGATGCAAAGAGTGTGGCACAAGATACCCCATAATACAGGGCGTGGCAATAGTAGTCAAGGACTTCTTTTCCTATGCTGCAGGCCGACCACAGATGTACGGAAGGTGGCTTTTGGACAGCAGGACAAAAGAGATGAAACAGTTTTTGAAGGAGAGCGGATCAAGACTTTCGCCGGACTCTGCATCAAACGACAGATACGAAGAGGGTGGCAGCTGGTTCGTCCCTTACAGGTGGACTCAGTACGAGCATTCTGTAGAAGATAGGCTGCTTAAGTCGCTCCGGTGGCGATTGAAGCCAAATGAAGTTTACAACAGGATAGTGCATAGCATCAACCCCAAGATGGACGGCATTGCACTTGACATGGCATGTTCAATGGGCTATAGTACTATGCTCCTTGCGCAAAAGTATGCGTTTGCAATTGGCATAGACATCTCCTTTTCATTCATCCGCGAAGCTAGAAAAAAGATGTACGAATTAAAACGTGGAAATATTGAGTTTTGTGTATCTGACTTGCTGAACACTCCATTCAACCCCAGCAAGTTTGACCTGATACTTGCATTGAATCTGCTTGAGCTTGTAGATCCGGAAAAGCTTATGGAGTCAATACACTGGCTACTTAAGCCGCATGCCGATATGATAATGGCTGATCCATATGATTATAACCGCAACCCACCAGCGGAAAAGATCTACGATGCACAATCTTTCCGCAGGCTTTTGGAAAATTCAGGCTTCGAAATAGGGGAAAAGAGCAGCAAGAATGAATCATTTATCCCATGGGTTCTCAAAATAAATGAGCGAGCATACCTGTTCTACTTTGTAGACTATATCAAGGCTAAAAAGCTGTCGAAGCAGAAATTTTAATAATACAACCAATTCAAACATATCCATGCCAACAGCATACGTCCTTATCAATTGCGACTTGGGTTCTGAAGAGGAAATAATTCGAGAAATAAGAAAATTGCCGGAAGCCGTTGAAGTATCAGGTGTATATGGCGTTTACGACATAATTGCTAGAATAAGCTCAGATTCTATGGATAAACTAAGAGAAACAATAACTTGGCATGTTAGAAGAATAGATAAAGTGCGTTCGACATTGACT
>JALYGW010000163.1 GCA_030776915.1 Thermoproteota archaeon | reverse complement strand
GTTCAAGAATGTTCATAAAAAGGTTCGCAGTCTCCCATATCAATGATTCATACATATCGCTTAAAGCTATAACAATCAAATTGTATTATAAATTTGGAGCTAATCCTATCAAAAGCACCTTCTAATTGCTTCTGTAGAATAGTGCACATTTTTTCTCTCGAATCCTTGCTGAACTTTTCTATAAGGAATAATAGCGCATGACTAAAGAAACGTAGGAAAGGATGGTCAGCCTTTTTGATTTCATTGTATTACAAAGTGCCTTTAAAATATGCGAAAAAATGAAATTTGATTACACAATACTCTTATGAAAGTTATATTACTATGGTCTGTGATAACAATTCTGTCGGTTCTAGATGGTGTTACATCATCGAAGGTGGATAGAAAATAACAAGGACACTTGACAATACCCACACTTTGCTATCTTATGTGCGGGGCAGCCTCAAAAACGTAATAGTAGTAAACGGGGAGGATAAGCACCATGGTTTTATCTTTTCGCTTTTGAATCCTCCAGTTCCACTTGGCGGTAACATTATTTCACTTGACATTTACGTGGACGAGCTGCCTGTTCAGCGGAACTCGATCTTTATCGCAACTTCTGACGAGGTGGTCAATGCGGCCACGCTTTCTGAAAGCAGGCCGATTTCATTCAAACCGTATCAAAGTGCAAGGTTCTTGATAATTAGAGATGGGGGCCTGGATGACAAGGTCAAACATAAGATACTGATAATGAGCAAGCTTGAAGGCTTTGAAGAAATAACCATTCCATTTACGTTCACCGACTACATCTCTGGATATCAGAAAGATAGTATTCATATTACTCCTGATTCGCTGGCATACATCGATCTTGCAGTTTCAAGAGGGGACACAATGTTTAAGAATTTTACAAGCCCGCTTGTTCTATCAGGGAAAAAAGCATACATTGTGTGCTCTGCAAATGGGGCGCTTTCTGCTAACTGGACGTGGATGGGCGTACGGTATGACAATGGAGGGTTGTACGTACCTCCCGCAAGGTCGTTTGGAAGAATAATAGTCGAAGTATCTATGGACAATGGTGTGCGTAAGCGCCTTCCAAATTTCGCCTTGTCGTCTAGACACGAACACGGCGTTGTTACGACACACCACGACCTGGGGGGCCTGCACGTACAAAGGAGGCTATGTGTGCCCTTTGAAAATAGGGGATTCATAATGGAAATAAAGATGAGTATGAGGCCTCATACGGACCATGATTTGAGGCCAGTCAAAAGAAGGGTACCAAGTAAAGTCCGCTTTCACTTTCTAATAGACGGCAATATAACAAGCTATGGGCTTGCAGCCATCTCACAGAGCAACATCACCAAGTTCAATATGCGCGACAACTGCCTGCAGATAAGCTCCGCTGGAGATACCCAGAAAGACAAGAGGCAGTATTTTGGAACCATAGGCGTGATGCCAAAAAACATAAAGCCAAGCAAGATCTTGACAGACTCGTTCGATAACGACCTTGAGCTGTCGTATGATATAGAGCTTGAAGAAGGCAAAACCATCGAACTTACGCTTGTTGGAGTAGGCAGCTTTTCAAGTGCCAATGACTGCCTAAAAGAATTTTACTTCATGAGGGATAACTGCAGTAAGCTTGTGCAGGAAACAGAAAACACTTTCAAAAGGTATTCGTCGTCTACGCTTACAATCAGGTCTCCCTCGGCAGAAAGTAAACAATATCTCCAGATATCAAAATTAGTAAGAGCGTATGAAAAGGCCAAGACGTCTTTGCAATATCTAAAAGCAGAATACGATGGCCTTGGAGAAGGGATATGCGCCGGGCTTCCGCGCTTTCCAAACTATTGGGCAAGGGACACTGGCTGGTCGCTGCGGGGCTACCTTGCACTTGGCGATTACCGCTTTGCCCGCTCTGTCATTGACAATTTCTTCAAGCATCAGGCGAAAAAGACTACCAAGAGCGCTGTAGCTGGTGAGCTTCCGATGATAATAAGCGGCAAGGCTTTCTTGCACACTACAACCTATGGCTCTGCCGATTCAACGTTTCTCTTTCCTTGGGCGATACGGGAATACGTACTGGCAACTGCAGATGTTGAGTACCTGCAAAGAAAATGGGACTCGATTGAAGCACTCATTGATTGTGGGCTTCTCAAAGACATAGACGGAGACGGCTTGATTGACCACGGCTTTACCGGCACGGCAGAAAAGCTGCCTATCCGTGATTCAACTTGGATGGATCACATAGACAGACGGAAAAGCGCAAACGATGTTCAGGCTTTGTTTTACGAAAGCCTGAAGATCGGAAGCGAGCTAGCAGGTATAGTTGGTGATAGCTATAATAGCAAGAGGTGGAAGCAAGAGGCAGAGCAGCTAGCGCTTAAAATCGATCATGAATACTGGAACGAAGAGGCGAAATTTTATTATGACACAGTAAGAAGGGATGGCTCCAAAGACCCAAGCATAAGGCCAAACGCGCTTGCGCTTTTGCTCACAGACGCAGCCAAAGATCCCCGCAAGACAGAATCAGTGCTTGAAAGAATTGAACAAGAGGACATGACAACAGGCTGGGGCATCCGAACGCTCAGCAGCCTAGACCCTAAGTACCATCCTGCTCTGTATCACGACGGGGCAGTCTGGCCTCTTGTTACAGGCTGGGCAGCGCTGGCAGAGACCAAGGCTGGAAGGAGCGAGCAGGCGCTCTACTATATCAATTGCATGGCGGATCGCATTTTAGCGGAAAACGGCATGTTTGCAGAAACATATAAGGGAGACAAACCAGATCCCTTCAACTCATGCATCTTGCAGGCGTGGTCTATTAGCATGTATATTCACGCCCTGCGCGAAATGATGCTTGGAATGAAATTGAACATACTTGAAAACAAAGTCTCATTCAGACCGCAGATAGCAGGGTCACTTTTGCAAGAGTATACCCATTTTACCTTTGAACACAGCATAAACGGCAAGGGAAGATTCCAAGCTTCAGTCGACCCTTATAACAGGAAAATCTCTGTCACATTAAAGGGCTGGCAAGGGGCAAGGCCGGAATTTCTTGCCGACTCTTCTTATAATATTGACGTTGTTACTACTGCTGGTGGCGGATAGGGTTACTTTAAATTTATTAATTCAGTCAGCGCTTCTAATCCCTATATGACGATTATCAACATTCAAGGACAGAATGTTAACCCTGCACTTATGGTAATAGATGTTCAAAACGGCTTTGTAAGCAAAGGTGGCTCGTACGATCAACTTGGGATGGATGTTTCTCGCTACCAGCAAGTTATCCCACAGATATCAGAACTTATCAGGCTTTGCAGGAGCGTCAATATACCAATATTTTACACCCAGGCCGTGAGGGAGAAATCTGGCATAGATCTTTTAACAAACACCCACAGAATACTACCAAAGTCAAGAGAAGATAGAATACGCACAAAGCCAATCTGCGTAATAAGCACTTGGGATGCAGATATCGTCGACGAACTCAAGCCGTCTCCAATGGATCATGTCGTTATCAAGAGACGAGATTCGGCATTTCAAGACACTGAAATTGGCGTTTGGCTAAAAAGCATTGGAACCGATACTCTAGTATTCTGTGGAATAGACACCTCGATATGTGTGGAGGCATCTTTGAGAGATGCATTCAATAGCGGCTATGACGTCATACTCATCTCAGATGCAACAGCATCAGGCAACATTAAGCACTTTGAGTCCACCTTAGAAGTTGTAAGAGACTACTACGGCCTGGTGATGGATGTAAAAGAGTTTGATAGGCATCTACCTCAAAAAGCAGAGCAGTTCAATAGATAGCCTAACTAGGTCGACGACTATTGTTTGTATATACAATAGGTTCAATAGGATGGTAGCTGGGATAGAAATGGCTGGCATCTTTGATTTTATGGTTCAACCTTAGTCGCTTCTATTACAACTGAGGCTCACTGTTCACCGGCTGCAAACAAAATTTCCTAACCTGAGGGTGAACTTATAGGGAAGACAGGTATAGTCTCCTCTATGAGCACGTCAGATTTTCATGATCGTCATTTCCACAAATATCATTTTGGATAATTAATCTATTAGGCTGTACTAACCCATAAATATGAGATGTTCATCTTTCCTACATGAATAAGTACAGCCTAATTTTGCCTCTATTATTGACTCTTGGCATTGGCGCAAGCGGTTTTGCAACTATTCAAAGCGCCGCAGCAACAATAGAACAACAGCAACAATCACCAACTACAGTCACAGTAGCAATTCAACCTACAACCCAAGCAGCTGATATACAAGCTCAAGGACAGCAATTGGAACAATTTTTGGAGGAAAGAACAGGTTATGACATTCAAATTTATGTTCCTCTGTCATATGCGGGAGTAATTGAGGCTCTGAGGTTTGGACAAGCTGATGTTGCTTTCATGAGCGCATGGCCGTCATACCTTGCAGTCAACAGAGCTAATGCATCGCTTGAATTGGCTGAAGTACGAGAGGTAATTATAAACGACACTTTGACAGATGCAACATACTACTTCTCATACTGGGTTACGAGACCTGATTCGCCCGCAAATAACCTAGAAGACCTCCGAGAAATGAGGGCCGCATTTCCAAGTCCATTATCTACTTCTGGATATGTAATGCCAATGTATACTCTTGTCAATCAAAGCCTAATCCAAGTAGAGGAAGGACAAGAAGTCGACCCGGAGACCTTCTTCTCGGAAGTCCTCTTCGCAGGAGGATACGCTCAGGCATGGGAAGTATTAAGAAATGGTGCAGTTGATGTGAGTATAATTGCAGGAGATGTAAACGAAGAATTGTACTTTGAAGTCTTGAACAACACAAAGGTAATCCACGAGCAAGGACCGATACCATCACATGGAGTAGTATTTCATAATGATATAGACCCATCTGTAAAGGAGAACTTAAAGGCAGCCCTGCTAGAGATAGGAAATGATGAAAGTTCTAGGCAGATAATGAGAGATCTCGTATCAGCAATATTTGTAGGATTCCAAGAGACCACTGCTGAAGAACACCTCGCATCGCTTAACAGAGCACTGAATGCTACAGGACTAGCATTTACTGAAGAAATAAGTTGAGGAGGAGGAGAAGCATACACACATACGCATGCGCACAAACCCGGTAC
>JALYGW010000162.1 GCA_030776915.1 Thermoproteota archaeon | reverse complement strand
GAGGACTGCGAGGAATCAGTCGATGAGTCAATTAACAATATTTTCATGCAATCACAGGCGAAATACAAATAAAGCCCATGGGGCGTTCCTGCTCTATGAGCGCTAGCAAAAAGCCACACATGAACCTGGTTGTTACAGGTCACGTCGATAATGGTAAATCAACTACTGTAGGCCATTTATTGGTTGATCTGGGTGCCATTGATCAGAGAACAATTGAGCAATATGCAAAAGAATCAGAAGCAACAGGCAAAGGTGATACCTTCAAGTATGCATGGGTTCTAGATAGCATCAAGGACGAACGGGAAAGAGGTATTACTATCGATCTTGCTTTTCAAAAGTTTGAAACATCAAAGTATTTCTTCACGCTGATTGACGCTCCTGGTCACAGAGACTTTATCAAAAACATGATCACCGGTGCGTCAGAGGCTGATGCATCTATTTTGGTTATTTCTGTAAAGCCCGGTGAAATGGAAGCAGCCCTTGAGCCAGGAGGACAGGGAAGAGAACACGCTTTCCTTGCAAGGACACTTGGCGTGAATCAAATCATAATTGCACTAAACAAGATGGATGATGCTGGCTTCCAAGAATCACGTTACAAGGAGGCCAGAGATGCTGCAGAAAAGATGCTCAAGCTCGTCGGATACAATACCTCCAAGATCAATTTTGTCCCGATATCTGGATGGAAGGGTGACAATTTGATTAAAAAGTCAGAGAATATGCCATGGTACAAGGGTCCTACCCTTGCTGAGGCACTTGACCTTTTAGACCCACCCGAAAAGCCAGTCGGTAAGCAACTGAGGATCCCTATACAGGATGTGTACTCTATTACAGGTGTTGGAACCGTCCCAGTAGGCAGGGTTGAGACAGGCAAGATGAAGCCAGGTGAGAAAGTCATAGTAATGCCCTCTGGTGCGGCTGGCGAGATCAAGTCGATAGAGACTCACCACACTCAGCTTGAGTCTGCCGAAGCAGGCGACAATGTCGGCTTTAATCTGAGAGGTGTAGATAAGAAACAGATAAAGCGAGGCGACATGATTGGCGCTGCAGGCAACCCACCATCGGTTGCTAGGGAGCTAGAGGCCCGTCTGATCGTGATTCACCACCCAACAGCAATTGCTCCGGGATATACTCCAGTTTTGCATGCACACACGGCACAGGTAGCTGCTACAATATCGCAGTTCGTCTCAAAGATTGACCCTAGGACGGGCGCAACGACAGAGCAGAACCCCAAGTTCCTCAAGACAGGCGATGCTGCAATCGTCAGAATCAAGCCCGTAAGGCCACTGCCAATTGAGACCTTCAAGGACTTTCCAGAAATTGGGAGGTTTGCACTGCGGGATATGGGTACTACGATTGGTGCTGGAGTCGTACTGAACATTACTGACAAGTACGATCCAAGCAAGAAGTAAAAAGAAGAAGTGGACGATAGAAATGCCCCAGGCAGCAAGAATTAAACTCACAAGCACAAACCTTACAACACTTGAAGGCGTTTGCAATGAGATAAAAGGGATTGGAGAAAAGACAGGTATCAGATTGCGCGGCCCGCATCCACTTCCGACAAAAAAGCTCAAAGTAGTCACTAGAAAATCTCCTGCGGGCCAAGGAACTAACACATGGGACAAGTATGAAATGCGTATCCATAGGCGCGTGATTGACGTTGGAGCCGATGACAGGGCAATTCGACAGCTGATGCGTCTGAAAATCCCAGACGACGTTTATATCGAAGTCTCTCTAACCCAATAGTTTAGTTAGTATTAAATTTTTTTGTAAGAACCTTTCGGAACTCTGATGTGCTGCGAGGTCTTAGGATGCAAAATTTTTGCTATTATTTCAAGACCTACTACAGTACGAGGCCCTGGCTTGCTAAAATATGCATTTGCATTGACAGCGTAGACATTTCCATTTTTGACTGCTTGAAGCGACTCCCACTTTTCATTGCGAGCAAGCACCGGCAGTTCTCTCAAGGTTTGCTCTACGTCAAAGCCGCATGGCATAAGCACAATAATATCTGGATCCAGCTGTATCGCTTCGTCTATGTCCATTCGACGCGACGGCTCACCAGCAGAGCTTATGCCATTTATACCACCAGCGTATTCAACCATCTGCGGAACCCAGTGTCCTGCAGTAAAAAGCGGGTCAATCCACTCAACACATAGCACTTTGGGTCTACGCTTTACCTTCATGGTGCGCACCATGTCGATACGCTTTTGCAGAGAAGCTACAAGCTTTCGCCCTTCCCTAACCTTGCCTATCTTTTCTGCTACATCCATTATGCTGACAAGTATATCATCAAGATCGTGAGGGTCAAGAACCAGCACATCGGGCCGACGGTCTACAAGGAGGCTTACTGCTCTGTTTATCTCTTTTGTAAAAGGTGAGCAGACCTCACAAAGCCCCTGCGCAACAATAAGATCAGGAGAGACCCTTTTCAAGGTGTTTTCGTCTACTATGTAAATGTCCCTTCCGGAGCGCATCAACTCAACTACCTTGTTATCTATCTCCCGCCCTGTCATCCGGCCCGGGTCAAAAGAGGACCGTATGACTAGGGGTTTTTTCCTTGCCTGAGAAGGATACTTGCACTCGTGTGTCACACCCACTATTTGGTTTCCGGCACCGAGTTCATATAGCGTCTCAGTTGCACTTGGAAGAAATGACACGATCCGCATATGACAAGCTGTGAAAAAATTTCATCTCTTAAAAACCTGTCTGGACAGATTATTATCTGGAATTATCTTGAATAGGCCCATTCATGGATATATCTTGAATAGGCCCATTCATGGATATATATGCTACCTTGCTAAGATCAGAACCAGTTCATGCTAGATAGCGCTAGAAGTAGCGACTAAGGCAATAATTTCACAATATATTATTATCTGGAAGCTTTTTTTTGATACCAATCCTTTTTGTGGTATTGTGGTGGCAGCCGCTATTATTATCAGTGTTATTCTGTATCTTGCATTGTTATCAAGTATTCTAGTCTTTGAGCCGATATATGCACAGGAGCAGATAAGACTTGAAGCAGTTTCCGATCAAGGTACGTTCAAGGTTGAAATAATGTGGACATCAAATGATATTGGCAGTGCAAACAAGTTTGAAATACACTTTGTTGACCCAGACACAGGCAGCGAAATTGAAGATGTCAAGTATGACATTTCAATTTACAGAAATGCCAGCCATGAGATTCAGCGGCTAGATCAAACATCGATTTTTCAGGAGTTCTCCTTTGAAGAGGTGGGATCCTATGAAATAAGGATAGACGATATTGAAGATCTGGGTGAGCGGGCCATAATACCAATACAAGTTACACCAGAGTTTCAGCTTAAGGTGTTTGTACTCGCTGCTGCTGCTGCACTTAGCATAGGGGTGCTTGCGGCGAGAACAAGCAATGGTAACAATTTATTTAGGCACTCAATTAATTAATCGAAATGGCAAGAAGCATTTTCCTCTTTGTTGCGTTGCTGCTTGGAGCAACTATTTTCAGCATAACGGCCGTAACTGCTGCATATGCTCAAGATAGTGGGATGGTACAAACTACTAGCAAGGGCACGCTTGATATTCGCTTAGTACCTACCTGGAATGAAGGTGGACAGGCAACCTTCAATGTGAGCTTCCTCAATCCTGGTACAGATACTCTCCACGAACACCAAGATTATGATTTTAGGATATTAAGAGACAGTCAAGAAGTTTTCAGTACTTCAAGTCAAACTGGTCAGCCTGTTCTTCACAACGTAGAGGGCACACTAACAGTCCCATATACATTCCAAGAAAATGGAGATTACACTATACAGGTATACCTGGCTGGTACTGGAATCCCTGCGATACCTACTGATGAAGAAGCCACATTTCCGATCACAGTAGTACCGGAATTTCCTGCTGGAGGCATTCTGACTGCTGTTCTAGCTGGATCCATAACAACTGCTGTTGTACTTTCACAAAGACTCAAGCTTTTCTAAATTTTTTCCCTGCGAGAGAGAGCGACAACTCCTACTGCAATACCAGCAGCGCCAGCTCCAACTCCAATTAAGCTAAAGAGATATGCCCTATCAGCTGACGTTTCCAATTCTTCGATGGATTCAGTGACGCTCTGGGTTGTGTTGCTGGCCTCTTGAGCCACAACATTAGCCTCCTCAACCTGAGCAGTCAAGTCTGTTAAGACTGTCTGCAGCTGCTCTATCAATCCCTGTGGTATCTGGTTGTTGTTGCCACTGCTACTATTAGTTGTTGCCGGCGGAAAGCTAAAGCGAGCCGTGTCCTCTACGTCTTCAATTTCTATCTGTCCATCGATCGCCTGTCCCGCTATCGTCCCCCGCATGACGATTGCATACTGACCGGTCTGCGTAGGAAGTATAGTGGCGGTATATGTGCCGGCCTCTTCAGTAGGCTGGAACTCAAGAGGTCTAGTCTCAGTACCCTTTTGTAGAGTTATATCTGCCTGTGCAAGCGCATTGTTGACCGGCTGACCATTTGATACTTGTGTTATTATCAGCACGATACCATTGAGCTGGTCCACTAGAGGAGGTTCATCTACCCAGCCGGCGACAATCCTGATATCGCCCATCACCACTTCCTCATGGGCAAGTACCGGAGGCAGACTGAAAGCAAGAAACGATAAAAACAGTGTTACAGCCAAAAATATAGCAACTTTCTCCATTCGATAAAATTTCTATTACGCAATGTTTATAATCTTTGGGTATATTTCGGGCTTTGTACTACAAAACAAGCAAGAGTCAAATATAGTACATGTGGTATTTTGCATGTGCTGCACGGACACAGGCAATGGTACTGGGGGATCATTATTGGGACCATTATTATAATCACTTTTGCATCCTATGGCATGCCAGAATCATTTGCTCATCCTGTGTATGTTGATTCTTCACCAAGGGCCTTCCAAAGCGTGCCTTCGTCTCCCACCGAAGTCAATGTATTCTTTAGTGAGCCAATAGAGCTAGAATATAGCAGTATCGAGGTACTTGGACCAGATGGTAGCGCAGTAGACCTTAACGATCCACACAATGTTGAAGGAGATACCACCTCAATGGGCGTCACATTGCAACCCGATCTCCCAGAAGGCGCATATACAGTGACAACCAGCGTGCTATCGGCAGTCGACGGCCATGTAGTAGGAGAGACTTTTACCTTTGGAGTTGGAACTGCTGTGCAGCAGCAACAGACTGGCGCTGGCGGTCAGCAACAGAGAGACATTCTGTCTCTCGAAGAATCGATTTCAAGGTTTCCTGGCATGGTTGGGCAGGTCATAGTTGTAGGAGCGGCCTTTGCAACACTTTGGTTATGGAAACCGCTTGCCAGGGTGCCGTGGCTCTCAAGCGCGATCTCAAAGACTAGAGTTTCTATAGACCGAAATATGATGCGTCTTATTATAATCGGTACAGGTCTTGTGCTTGCGTCCGGGGCCGCGATGATAGTTGTGCAAGCAATTTCAATTAATGCCGGCATACCGGAAGCAATCGGTACACAATTTGGCAATGTGTGGTTGACAAGGATGCTTCAGTCTTCTATATTGATGGGCATCGCAGTAGCAGTATACCGCAGGCTTGCCAAGAACAAGGCGATCCCCCACAGGGCAGAAATATACGCGATACTTATCCTTGGGCTTGCGGTACTGGTCACATCGGGCCTGATAGCACATGCAGCAGCGACTGAGCAGGTAGTGCCAATACTGCTTGACTTTTTCCACAATTCTGCTGCTTCTATATGGATAGGCGGCCTGATACTGCTTGGATTCGTAGGTGTGCCCAAGATCCTTTCAATTGGCGACAGCACGATCAAGTCTGCTGCGCTTTCGATCCTGATTCCGCGTTTCTCCACGATAGTAGTCACGCTGCTTGGCATTGCGGTAATAACAGGCCCAGTCCTTCTGTTTACCCTTGAAAGCAATCTTTCGCTCACAGTTGCTTCAGTATATGGCCAGATTCTAGCCATTAAGCTGGGGCTTGCAGGAGTAATGGTAGCAATGGGAGCATATTCTCAATTTGTTGTACAGAAAAAGGCAGTAGCAATAATGGCTAGCAGCAGTAGCAGTGACGGCGGTGATGGTGCAACAGCCCTATATGCAGACAGGCTTAGGAACGCCGGAAAAATATTCAAGGCAGAGGCTGGTGTTGGCATAGCACTCCTATTTATGGTCTCACTGATGGCAAATGGCGCACTGCCATCCGGTCAGTTCCCTGCGTACGAGCGAGAGGAGTTAGATGCACAGACTGCATTTGCCGAGGCGCCTAGGACTGATTTTATGAGGACGCTTTACACAGCTGAAGGTACCATAAAACTTGACATAAGCCCGTTTGCAGTAGGGCAGAACACTTTCAAATTATCGTTCTTTGATCAAGACGGCAGCAACGCTACAGGAATCGAGTCTGCTACCATAAAGCTGACCCAGCTTGAAAGAGCAATAGGCCCAATAACTGTAGAAACTACAGAGCAATCAGATAATGTGTTTTTGGCAGATGCTGCCTTTAGTTTGCCTGGCATCTGGCATATAGAAATTGAGGGTGTCAACACTCAGGGAAGCAACATGCTAGCGTCCCCTGACTTAAATATAAAGCCATTGATATCTAACATTCAATTTGACACAAAGATATACAATATGTCAGCAGCCAATACTAGTAATAATAACAACAATAACGTACTCCCCCTGTACCCTATATTTGATATGGAAAGACAATCCATATGGGTCGGTGATTCGCTGCCAGGAAGCGGAGCGATATGGCAGCTAGATATTGCTACCGGCAATTACACTATGCACAAGATAAATGCCACGCATGTAACCCAAAGCGTCCTTGCCTCAGACGGCAGCCTATGGTACATTGATCCTTTGGGTGCTGAAAACAATGGCGTAGTTGGCCTTTACAACCCAGCTGATAATTCTAGCAGCGCACGATATGTGATACCTGAAGAAGGCATTCCATCAGGGATTGCAATAGATGGAAACGGCAACCTGTGGATGCCCATAGTTGTAGGAGATGGGTCGGACAAGGTAGTCAAGTTCGACCCTGCTTCTGAGCAGTTCTCATCCTACAACATACCAACGCCAGACGCTAGGCCTGCTGGAATCACTTCCGATAGATTAGGTAACATCTGGTTTGCAGAAGCAGGCGCAGGCAGCATTGCCAAGATAGACCCTGCGACAGGAAACATTACAGAGTACAAGCCAAAAAACTCACTCCAGACGCTTGATGAACCTGTAGGAGTATTCGCCGATCCAGATAGCTCCGACATTTACATTTCAGAGCACAGCGGCCACACGATAACGGTATACAATTCTCTCCTTGGCACATTTCGTGAATACCCGTCAATCAATGAGGATGGTCTGCCTTTTGGCATGGCGATGGACAGCTATGGCAACCTGTGGTTTGCTCAGCATGAGATAGATAAAATTGGAGTGATAGATCCAAGGACCGGCGAGGGTGCTGAGGCTAACATCCCTATTACAGGATCATTTGTACAATGGATAACATCAGACAACGAAGGAAGGATCTGGTTTGCGGCCCAACGAGGATCCGCGCTTGGCAGCACCACCACAACGGCCAGCCCAGCCTCACCGCAAACAGTAAGCGATGAAGGGCAGCAGCAGTTGCAGAATGGCACTTCCGGCCCTATCTCACCTATTCAACAGCTTGGATTCTCATTTGCAGATGTAGCAGGCCCTATTATGGCAGCAGGAATAGTCATAAGCGCGCTTGTATATGCAAAGAGTGTGACAGATCTAAAGCGCAACATCCGTGCGGCACTTAGGTTAGACAGGTAAAAACAAGAATATGATGGCTTTGCTGTTTGGCCTTCAAATGCCTATATAAAAGCACAGACATAATTCTGAGCCTTTCCCCCTTTGCGGTTA
>JALYGW010000161.1 GCA_030776915.1 Thermoproteota archaeon | reverse complement strand
CTCTCCATGTAGACCTTATTTAACTTGTAATCAGGATATATCTGAACGAGCTTGACCAGTGCCTCTATAGCCCGCTGATATGAATTAATTGCCATTCCACGTGAGCCCTGAGAGTCCAGCCTGATTGCTTCGGCTGCATACTTGCTAGCGCTATTTTCTAATTCTTGTGGTGCGAGACTCATAAATACAGTTCAAGCCAGATTGGATTCTTTCTTTGAATTACTTATGTGTAAATCTATATTGCCTAGCTAACAAAATAATTTGCACCATGCTCTCATGCTCTCGATCTGCTCCTCCTCTCCCCCCGGTCCCACTTTCCATCTTCTTACTCCTCTGCTCTGCCCCTGTAAGAGTTGCCTGATATGCCATAACCTTTGCCGTATTTGCATTGCCTGCTGCGAGAACAATAGAGACTTCGGCAAAGATCTCTGGTTCGGTCTCCTGCCTCAAGTCCAGCAAAAGCTGAGCCGACACCTTGGATTTTGCGTCCTGCAACTCTGAAAGAGAAGCCTCAGCGACTTCGAGCGTTTCTTCGGCGCCATCGTTTACTTCGCTATTAGACAACACTGCATTATCTATTATTATTGCTTAAATTCTTCAAGGTACTCCGCGGACTCGCTCCTATCAGAGATATAACATCTAGGATAAGTTCATCTTTTTCACCAGCTGTAGTGCCTACGTAAGCTCTTGATAATGCTTGCTCTTTCCTTTACTACTGATGATAGATATTGATCTGTGATTCTATCCTTGAACGCAGGATATATTCCTCGCGTAAGGGTTGTGCTGGACAGTTGCTAGCGAGGAGTTGACTCCGTCCTTTATCTAAGTGTTCCTGTTATCGGTGAACCGCAAACGCTGTCACTATAAGATCTGTGGAAAAAAGACGAAAAACTGCGCTGTCAAAAATTGTTGTGCAGTTTGCCTACCTTAGCTCGCCTATGAGGCTAGTCGTACACACCGGCCTAAGAAAATCTGACTGGTATTACGGGCAGCTCCGGCACTTTGGAGAACTCTTCTTTCATCTTTTGGTCTACTACTTGCGAAACCTCTACTATGAAGCGTACACCTTCTTCATTAGCCGTCTCAAAATTTATAGTAAAGCCGCCCACCTGGCCTGCATCGATAAGTATCCCACTCAAGAGTTCAGAGATAACGCCGAGCTCTCCCTCCATCTCTGGCACATAGGGCGTAACGGATGATCTAAGGTTCTTCACAACAGCCATCGCAGGACTCAAGACAATCACTAGCTCGCCAAAGTCGGAAGCTGATGATAGTTTTGATATGAGCTTTTCCAGGGCAAGAGAAGTCAGGAGCAGGGCTCTTGACAGCTGTCTTGTCCTTGAGAGTTCTGACGAAAGTAGAGTCGAAAGTTGTGTATTATTGTCGTTTATGGAAACCATCAACTTACTGAAAATCTCACTGTCTCTTGGCCTGTTTATGCTGTGAAGTTCTTCCAGACGATTAATAAGCACTTGTATCTTTTTTCTCACTGCATCCAGCCGCGGCTTTAACGGCCCTCCAGGTTTGGGCAGGGAAGCAGTTTGATAATAATAATTGTTGTTATTATTATTATTATTACTACCATCTGTGTCGTTGCAGTCTAGTACTGATTCAGATTTTACCCACCTTGAATTCATGCCGACTTGGCTTATGGTATTGAAAATAATACATACTATGTATCATAATATTTTGTAACTGCGGTAACAAGAGCCTATAGTAACAGCTCAGCATTTTTTTGAACTTTGATACAATCTATTTGACCAACCGCCTTACCTTTGGTTTTCATTCGCTAAGAATATGATGACTGACGCTAATAATGATCTTCCAGGCAGCCTTGAAGAATTCGGACTGTCAAAATACGAAGCTAGCGCTTACCTTACAATGATAGGCAAGGGATCGCTGGCGGTAAGCGAAATAGCTTACTATGCCAATCTGCCACGAACCAAGGTCTATCAAACAGTGAAAAAGCTGGAGAAGAAGAAGCTTGCAGTCATCTCTAAACAGAAACCACTTATATGCAGTGCAATCCCACCTGAGGAGGCCTTTGCAGAGATCGTCAACTTACATGATCGCAGGGTAAAGAATATGAGAAAGATAATTGATTCTTTGCAAAAGATAAACGACGAAAGCCAGCGGCCCAAGGGCTCTGAGGAGAGAAGGTATTTCATACTGGATGCAAACTCTACCCTTGAAAGAATAAGTAGCATAATAGCAAACTCCCGCTCTTCGGTCACAGCAACTGTTGACCCGT
The DNA here is from genome assembly GCA_030776915.1 of Thermoproteota archaeon. Classification (GTDB taxonomy): domain Archaea; phylum Thermoproteota; class Nitrososphaeria; order Nitrososphaerales; family Nitrososphaeraceae; genus Nitrososphaera. Next base: position 2,695 of record JALYGW010000161.1, on the reverse strand, counting down.
GGGGGTTGAGGCTACTCTCGCAGTGCAAAACATCTATTGTTAAAGCTTTGACTGCTGGCGTCCGGCTGCGCATGATTATTGGCTCTCAATGTATCGGCAACGAAAACCTCTTTCAACTGCCAGATGGTATTGAGTTTCGTACAGCCGAGGTTGTGTCAAACCTGATAATTATTGACTCTAGCTACCTGGTAATAATCGACAGCAGTAATGGAAAGGCGGCGTTTTTTACGTCAACGGATTCATTTGCCATGCTGCAGGCAAAGAATTTTGAGGAGGCATGGAGTAGTGCAAACGAGATGAATTACCTGCTTGATATGCAGCCGGAGGCGGCAGCAAAGACAGTAGAACTGATAAGAATAGTAGAAAACGGTCTAGCTGCAAAGATGTTGGAATATGCAATTAGCAGGTTAGACATGTCCACCGAGCTTGTCGAAGTAATTGATGAAAGATATGGTCTAAATATATCAGGTATGAGCGCGAGTGAAATGATGGATCTGATTGACTCTGCGCTCAAGATAAGCTGTCTGGGTGGACTAAAGCACGATAGAAACAACAATATGGTGAGCCTTCAGTCAAAGCTGGACAGCAAGCAGGTCTTGCCTTGGGCGCTTGTGTTGGCATCATACTTTAAGTCTACAGGTAATGAGCCCCGCATTATGCAACAACGAGAGCAGGGCAAGAGCATGCAGCAGATGCACCTTTGGCTGTCAAAACCTCTTGTATGAGATAAATAGGGAGCAATTCTGTTAATAGGCAGGAGTCTGCATATGGCTATGCCATTTGTTATTGTTGGCGTTGCAATCGCTGTAGGCGTAATTGCTGCTGCTGCTGTCCTGTACCCTAATCCCGCAATTTCCAGCATGCTAGGTCAGCCAGAAGATGAACAACAAGAGCTCATCATAAGTCAGGAAGTGAGGTCTGGGAGCAATGGTTATCGGCAGGTCAACGTCACGGTGAACGGCCTGGTACTTGTCGCTGACATTGCGGCAACCGACGAACAAAGGACAAAGGGATTGTCCGTGAAAGACAGCCTTGCTGAAAATGAGGCGATGTTATTTGTGTTTGACAACGAAGCCGAACACATATTTTGGATGAAAGATATGAAATTTCCGATCGATATAATCTGGATAGACACTGACAAGACTGTGGTCCATATAGAGCATAATCTGCAGCCCTGCAGCTTTGAGCTATTATGTCCAACATACAAGCCCATTGGTGATTCACTTTATGTGCTAGAGACTGTTGGCGGCTTTGCAGAAAAGCATGATATTGTAAAAGGAACCCTGGTTGACTTTGAGCTGAAGCCTTAAACTATATGACAACTCATTCCATTGAAATCGAAAAAGGTGCTTATGACAATGCTAAAAGGGATTGAGGGTTAAGACCTCCAAGTCACAAGCTAGAAATTTTGTTCGCTCTTCTGTAGATTTCCACTACTGCGCCTACGGATCATTATGAATAGACTGTCAACCACCACTAATATAGGCACAGAAGCAAAGAGATGTGGATAAAATTGCTTAGACGCAAATTTGGCTGGACAGGTTTGGAGGTGCCAGTGATTGGAATGGGCACATGGCTGATCGAAGGTAGAAGCAGAGAAGCCGAGAGACGGGCGATAGAAGCGCTGCGCCTAGGATTGGACCTAGGGATGAATCACATTGATACTGCAGAGATGTATGGTAATGGTCGGGCAGAGGAGTTGGTAGCTGAAGCTGTCGATGAGCAACGGAAAAAAGTTTTTCTAGTCAGCAAAGTTCTGCCTTCTAACGCTTCCTATCAAGGAACTTTGAAAGCATGTGAGCGCAGCCTGAAAAGGCTTAAGACTGACTTCATTGACTTGTATCTGCTCCACTGGCCCAGCAGCCAGCATCCCATTAAAGAGACGATGCGCGCCATGGAAAAGCTCGTAGATGAAAGCATGATAAGGTTTATCGGGGTCAGCAATTTCGATGTAGAGCAATTAAGAGAAGCCCAAGATGCGCTAAAAAAGTATCGAATCGCTTGCAACCAAGTGCTCTATCATCTTGCTTATCGGGGCATTGAACGAGACTTGCTACCCTACTGCTTTGAAAACGAGATCGCTATAGTAGGGTACTCACCATTTGGTCACGGAAATTTTCCATCCTCTAATAGCAGACAGGGAAAGGTGCTGGCTGAAATTGCAAAAAGGCACAATCGTACCGTGCGCCAAGTTGCACTAAACTTTCTTACGCGTGATCCAAATCTCTTCACCATTCCAAAGACAGGAAATCCTGACCATGTGAGGGATAATAGTGCCGCGGTGGGAACCTGGAAGCTCACCAATGAGGATATTACAGCTATCGAAAGGACGTTTCCTCTTCCACGCGCAGATAAGCCTCTCGAAATGATTTAAGGGACGTCAGGAACAGAATCGTTGTAACTGTTATTAGAATTGTAATTCCGCTCAACTTATCCCCTTTTTATGATGGTTAAATAATCACAGGAGATACCACATATCGGCCAAGGCTTAATGTGCGGCCTAACAAATGTGACACCTTTTATGATTATGGTTTACTCTCCCTTCTTTGCACTGTTGGTTAATGCAGCTTCTACATATAGCCAAAACCGTTAGCATAGACCTCGATGTTCCTCCAGCAGATACGGCATGGGTATAATTGAGATTCTTCTAAAGGTGTGCGCTAGGGTTTTTGTCCAAAAAAGTGCTGCATAGTTA